>JAVRLU010000005.1:0-44255 GCA_031961165.1 Thermoplasmataceae archaeon | reverse complement strand
TCGAATCGACCGGCGCAAGGCAGGCATTTCCCTGCGTTGACGATCCATCATACAAGGCTGCATTTTCAATAACACTCGTAATCGATGAGGATTACGATGCCATATCGAACATGCCTGTAAAGAAAACAGAGATAGGAAAAAGAAAGATGGTTGAGTTCGAGAAAACACCCAGGATGTCAACGTACCTTGTTTACATAGGTATCGGTAAATTCAAGTATGAATATGGGAAGTACGGTGACAAGGACATAATACTGACATCGCTTAAAGAAATAAAGTCAAAGTTTCCGATCGAGATAGCGAAGGGATCGATAGGCTTCTATGAGAAGTATTTTGGAATCGAATACGCTCTTCCAAAGATGCACCTGATATCAGTTCCGGAATTCGGTGCAGGTGCAATGGAGAACTGGGGAGCGATAACGTTCAGGGAGACCGCACTAATGGCAACGGAAAATTCCGGATCCATAATGAAGGAAAGCGCTACGGTTACCATAGCGCACGAGATAGCACACCAGTGGTTTGGCGATCTCGTTACGATGAAATGGTGGAACGATCTATGGCTGAACGAGAGCTTTGCAACGTTCATGTCGTACAAGGTAACGAACAGCCTCTTCCCGGAGTGGGATGCATGGTCCGATTTCATAAGGAGCGAAACCGGAGGGGCCATGAGGTCCGATTCACTTGACAGTTCGCACCCGATCGAAGTCGATGTTAAGGACCCGGATGAAATATCGCAGATATTCGATGAGATCAGCTACGGCAAGGGTGCATCAATACTCAGGATGATAGAGAATTACGTTGGCGAGGAGGATTTCAGGAAGGGAATATCGTCGTACCTGAAGGAGAATGAATTCGGGAACGCCGAGGGATCATACCTCTGGAACTCCATTGAGAAGGCTTCAAGCAAACCTGTGAAGAAGATCATGGAATACTGGATAAAGAATAAGGGGTACCCTGTTATTGAAACTGCAAGGAAGGGTGATTCTATAGAACTCAAGCAGAGGACGTTCCTTCTCAACGGAAAGAAGGAAAGCGGGAAGTGGCCTATTCCACTGACGATCATGACTCATGACGGAGTCAAGTCAGATCTTATGGAAAAGGACAAGAAGATTGACGGTTTCATAAAGCTCAACGTTGACAACAGCGGATTTTATCGTGTTCTATATGATAACGAAACTTTCAGTGGCATAATGAAGGAATATACAAAACTTTCAAACCTGGACAAATGGGGCCTGCTTAATGATCTTTACGCCTTCCTCCTTTCAGGGTACATAAGCATAAAGGACTACAGGGAAAAGATATCCAATTTCATGGATGATACGGATCATCTCGTAATCGAGGAGCTTTCAAGCCAGCTGTACACTCTTTTCCTCATAAAGCCGGAATCATCGACCCTGAAGAAGGACGCCATAGATTATATATCGGGTAACCTGAAGAGGCTGGGTGAAAAGGTAAAGGGCGAGGATGACAAGATTTCAATGATCAGGGGGATACTGGCATCCTACCTTGCAGGAATGGATGATGCCTACGCGAAGGAAATTTCCGCAAGAATGCCAGCAATTGATGCAGATCCTGATCTTGCCTCTGCAATAGCCATCGCTGTGGCAAGGACAGGGGGCATAAAACCGCTGGAAGAAGCCATGTCGAAGTACACTGCCGATGAAATTACGGTCCGCATAGTATCCGCGATGGGATGGGTGAATCCGCAGGAAATGGATCGCATATTCGATTTAATTGATAATAACGTGATCAAGAAGCAGGATATGCTCATGGTTTTCAGGACCATGCCAATGAATCCGGCAGGAAGGGACGTGTTCTTCAGGAACATTGACAGGATAGTTTCACTTATGGAACACGCATTCGAAGGTACTGGCTATACATCCCGCATCCTTGAGGGATCGCTTCCATTGATCGCACTGACAAAATATGATGAGGCAAAGGCCAAGGCAAAACAGCTGAAAAAACCGGACACGGAGATGGGAATAAACAAGGCGCTGGAGCTAATGGACATATACTCGAGGCTTTACAGGCAGCTCTGAAACATTTTTTAATTTTTATATTTTTATAAACACGATATTCTTATTTCACGGATTGCTTATTTTTTGTTAATGAATCGTAACTTATATGCAGGATGTTAAAGCCGTTTTCATCCTTAAATGGCTTGGATCAAAAAATAATACCGGAGACCGAATATTTTTGATGTTCCATGCAGTCAAAAATGCAGCAGGTTGATAACAGCCTGATTTCCACCTGGCAGAAGGAAAGGAAGGGAAAGGGGTTATTTCCTATTTCTGCAGGACAAGTTTTGCATTTTCAAATTTCTCGCCTGTAATGAATGAATTTTCGGCAACAGGCACATCATGGCCATTTATATTTACTGAAGAAAGGGTGATGCCATGGAAACGGAAGCGGTATTCCCGGTACCGGCCTTCATATGTGCCTTCCCTTAGCCATTTCATATCACCGTCCGCAGACACTGAAAAATCCTCAAGCAGGTGGTCTGATCCGCTATTATCTGAGTAAAATTCACCCTTCATTCCGCGATCCGAGTAGTATACGTTTATCGTCATCTTTCCATCTTCATCAGCCGGTATTATCGATCCTTCTGCAATGAAGAATGGAATCCTTTCTAATCCTGCGTTTATTTCAGATTTGCCTGAGAATAAATGATCGTCATAGAAGTCATACCATTTTCCCGCCGGAAAGACAACGTTCCTCGAATTCATTCCCTTATCGATTACCGGCGCCACCAGGATAGAATCGCCGAACATCATTTCATCGTCAATATCCAGCAATTTTGAATCCGAAGGATCAGCCCAGAATACCGGCCTAACAATTGGAATTCCCGTTATATGCGATCTGTATGTTTTCGTATAGATGTACGGCAGCAGGCGGTATCTCATCCTGATGATTTCGGAAGCGATTCGTGAATATTTGCCGAGTTCCCATGGCTCCCGCCTGCCTGTATTCTTTGAGGAATGGACCCTGAAGAGCGGCAAAAAGAGGCCCATTTGCAGCCACCTTATGAAGAGTTCACCCGTCGGTGATCCCGTGAAACCGCCTATATCGCATCCCGTGTACGATATTCCTGACAAAGAAAGGTTCAGGATCGTTATAAGGTTCTGTTTCAGCTCCTTCCAGCTGGTTTCAGTGTCTCCGGTCCATACCCATGCATACCTGCTAATGCCAGCCCATCCTGATCTGGAAAGTATGAACGGCCTGGAACTGCGTGAAAGATGTTCGAAGGCAGCCTTTGCCATATAATACCCGAAGAGGTTATGGATGTCCCCGTGCCTGCCCGCCGCCTGGACAGCTGATTCGGCCATTGTGTTGTCTCCCCATGCCGTGAAGATGGCCGGTTCGTTCATGTCATGCCAGAATCCGGAAACGCCGGATTCGAGCATGTAGTCGTATTGTGAACCCCACCATTCCGATACATCGGGCCTTGAGAAATCAGGAAATGCAGACATTCCGGCCCATACCGGTGCGTAAAGCGTATTGCCGTCCGGATATTTTATGAAGAAACCATTTTTCAGTGCTTCGTCGTATATTCGGTATCCAGGATCGAATTTAACGCTCGGCTCTATAATCGTTATAATGTGCGTGCCGTATTCCGAAGCATATTCTGCAAGCGACTTCATATCTGGAAACGATCCGCTGTTGAAGGTGAAATCACGGTAACCGTCCATATAATCTATGTCAAGGTAAAGTGCGGAGAGTGGAATCCCGTTTTTCCTGAATCCATCAATTACGCTCCGGACCTCTCCATCGTTCATGTAACTGTAGCGGGACTGCTGGAATCCCAGGGCCCACTCCGGCGGCATGTATGGCTTTCCGGTAACCCTTGAAAGCGATTCGTATATATCCCTCAAATTCCCGGTAATTATGTAATATTTCATTGGCAATGATCTGAATGATATCATCATATGATCCTCGCTGCTGTATCCTGCGTCTATGTAACCATCGCCGGCATTGGCATAGAATTTCAAGGCGAATTTTCCATTTCCCTCCTGCAGTATCACCGGTATGTTCAGGTAAAGCGGATCTGAATCCGGGCCATATGACCCGTTCGCATCGTGATTCCACAGCCGGCATACATGGCCCCTGAGATTGAGCGAAAACGCCCTTTCCCCGGACCCAAAAATGTGATTCCATCCATTGAGGCTGGTAATATGCTTGATATAGCCACCGGAAACCTCGATGTGGCCCCTCTCAATCTCATTCCCATCATTTTCGGTTACGATTATATCTGGATCAGTGAAACTTATGGAGATGTTACCGGAGACTGCTTTATTGCCTTCCATGTGGAATCCCCCGCCCTCATGGAGGCTTTCAAGTGGCATGGCAGGGCCGTCAAACCACGTAAATTCGTATATATTCCCTTCATATTCTTTGATTCTCAGCAAAGCATTCTCAAATGACAGTACTGCCGAACCGTTATCCACGGATATGCCCGTAAATTTTCCAGGATCCTTCACATCATTTTCTTTCCGGTATTTGCCGTCATAAAGATCACGATTCAGTGAATAATTGAATGAATCTTTCATTATGTCCTTCCCGAATTCCGAAAGGAATCCCTGAGCATCTTCAATAATGTGCATTGCAATCGAAATGGCATGCAGGATTCCGTATTAGAAATTTTCTCACTGCAGTATGATCCGGATGATTCGATCTTGTTTTCTGCGATTGATTTTTTTGTCTTTCCGCTGCCATAGAGAGATAATTTTTCTAGCAGATCCGTATAATTCGATCCGGAAATGCGTGAATGAAATATTATCCGCATTATGGGAGAACGGCACTTTCATGGAGATATCTTTCATTTTATCGTTTTCCTTATTCTTAATACGTAATAATTTATCGTTTTCAGTTTCAGCGGGCATTTCCGGAAAATGATGTACAGAAATTGCCTGCAGAAACAGGCGTGATGCGTCACGGTACGTAAAATTTCCGTATCCATATATGACAGCACATACCGCCTTTATATCGCTGTATTCGCAATAATTTTATCTTTCACTGTATGAACAAAATATCAAATATCTAATTTTTTATATGTATATATGCTCGGTAAACTTATAAGCAAATTTACACTTAAACATTTGATAAACAATGAGCAGCAATGAAGTATACCTAGTCGATTATAAAAGAACGGCATTTTCCCGTTCACGACCAAATGATCCGGAACGGGATGTTTTTAATTCCGTGAGAATGGATGAAGCCCTGGCAAAGCTCATAAACACCGAAATAGATGAAACCGGCCTGAAGCCAGAGGAAATAAACGATGTCATTACAGGATGTGCATTGCAGCAGGACGAAAACTGGACCTATGGAGGGCGGCACCCGATACTGCTTGCAAACCTTCCGTTCAATGTGCCCGGCATGGCACTTGACCGTGCGTGCTCATCATCCCTGAATGCCATGACCATCGGGGCCATGGAGATCATGACCGGAAACGCCGATGTTATACTTGCAGGGGGCTTTGAACACCTGACGCACGTGCCGATGAACAACAGCCCGTACCTGAAACCGGATATCAAGCTGCTTGTCCGTCCGGAGTACATGAGATACGATATGAATACCGGCTACTCCATGGGGCTTACGGCTGAGAAGCTCGCAGCCCTTAAAGGAATCAGCAGGGATGACATGGACGTGTATTCATACAGAAGCCATAAGCTCGCAAGCGAGGCCCTGGATTCCGGATTCTTCAAGGGTGAAATAGTTCCTATTGATGCTGAAGTTAACGGTGAGATTGTTTCAGTTGACCAGGATCAGAGCATAAGGAGGAACGCCTCGATCGAGGATATGAAAAAACTCAAGCCGGCATTCAAGCCCGATGGCGTGATAACAGCGGGAAACTCATCACCGCTCAACGCAGGCGCATCACTGACCATGCTCATGTCAGAAAAGAAGGTCAAGGAATACGGCCTGAAACCGCTATCGAAGATAGTTTCCTTCGGCTGGGCCGGTGTCGATCCATCCATAATGGGCGAAGGCCCGGTCCCGGCAACAAGGATCGCACTGCAGAAGGCGAAGCTGGAAGTCGATGACATAGGCGTATGGGAGATAAACGAGGCTTTTGCCGTTGTGGTCCTCAATGCCATGAGGGAACTCGGGATAGATGAGGACAAGGTCAACCTGCACGGCGGAGGAATATCCATCGGCCATCCGCTTGGAGCTACCGGTGCCAGGATCGGCGGTACAGTCTCAAGGATCATGCAGGAAAAGCAGAAAGAGTACGGCGTAGCAACACTCTGTGTTGGTGGCGGGCAGGGGTATTCCGTCGTTTTCCAGAGGTATTGATATGGACTTTGAGTTATCTCCGGATCTGATTGAGATAAAGAGGAAGGTCGATGATTTCGCTAAGAGGGAGTTCACTGAAGATGTTGCATACCATTACGATCATGATGAAAAGTATCCCGAGGAAATTTTCAGGAAATCGTTTAACGAACATATAGTAGATTACTCAAACCCATGGTCGATACTGATCGCCACGCAGGAACTCTGCAGGTACGACGCGGGCCTCGGTATATCCATGCTCCTGCCATACTTCGGGAATGAGGTAATCGCACTCTTCGGCAATGAAAAACAGAAGGAAAAGTACCTGAATCGGGTATTCAACGGAACGGCAAAGATGGGTTTTGCTGTTACCGAACCCGGAGGGGGGAGCGATGTGGCAAACATAAAGACAACAGCCGTGAAGAAGGGCGATCATTACGTCCTGAACGGTTCAAAGATGTTCATAACAAACGGTGACGTTGCTGACTTTTTCGTACTGCTTGCCAGAACGTCCGAAGAGAAGAAAAAACACCACGGAATGAGCGTCTTCATTGTAGAGAGATCAATGCCCGGTTTTAAATCCAACAAGATCAGGGGAAAGCTTGGAGTCCGTGCTACAGATACAGCGGAACTTATCCTCGAGAATGTGGAGGTGCCGGAGGAGAACCTTGTTGGGGAGCCCGGAAAGGGATTCTATTATATAATGACGTTCTTTGACATAAGCCGTGCATACGTTGCGGCCCAGGCACTCGGTATATCCCAGGGCATACTGGACAGGACGCTGAAGATCCTGGAAAAACGCGGCGGGGTAACATCCGCAGGCGAAAGCACACAGTTCGAGATAGCCGATATGGCAACAAGGATAGAGGCTGCAAAGCTATTAACTTATGAGGCTGCATCGCATATATTCAGCTTCAACCCTGATCCGGCCGTAACAAGCATGGCAAAGGCGTATGCGGCTGAAACTGCTGTTTACGTTTCCCAGAAGGCAATGAACGTTGCCGGGATTGACGGTTTAGATTCAGGAATGGAACGCTTTTTCAGGGATGCAAAGATAATGGAAATATGGGAAGGTACAAGCGAGATCGAAAGACTCGTGATAGCAAGAATGCTTAAAACTGGTGATGATCAATGATGGAGGAATACGAGATCTTAAGGACAACTGTAAGGGAATTCGTGGACAAGAATATTGAGAACATTGCCCTTAACATTGAGAAAGACGGAATAAAAGATGATCTTATAGCGAAGCTGGGATCACAGGGCTTCCTGACGGCTCGGGTACCGGTTGAAAGCGGCGGATCCGGGCTTGACGACAGGGCGTACATGATAATACTCGAGGAAATTGCGCGTTCTTCGCCATCAGTTGCAATGAAGGTCTTCATAACGAACATGTTCTTCGATCTCTACAATCCTGGAAATGACACGGTTAATGCCGTTGCATCCGGCAAGATGAATGTTTCCGTCGCATTTCCTGAAATGTATAAGGAATCGAAAGAAACCGGAGATCTTAGAATTGAAAACGGAAAACTGCGCGGCATCAAGAGGAACGTGATCAATGGGAACTGCGGCATGATGATCGTTTCTTCCAGCGATGGAAAGAACCTGTATCTGGTACGGTCTGGATTCACAGCGAAAGGTAAAAACCACCTCGGGATACGCGGGCTTGATTTCTCGGATGTTGAATTCGATACCGGGGATTACGAAGCCATTCAGAACAGGAATTATGGAAACGTAACCTCTGCGATCACATCCAGCGGCAAATTCATATCTGCCATTTTCACAGGGCTTTCGGAAGGGACTATTGATAAGGCTATCGAATACTCAAAGGTCAGGTTTGCATTCGATCATCCGCTTATGGATTACGGCCCGATTGCATCATCACTTTCGTTTATGAAGATGGAGATCGATATGATCAGGTCGTTTTCGTATTCGGCTTCAGACAGCTATGGAACAGCGCTTTCAAAGATAAAGGCAAAGGCGGTTTCAGTTGATGCCGCACGCCTGGCACTGCAGGTGCACGGTGGTTACGGATACATAGAGGATTTTGGCATAGAGAAATTCTACAGGGATGCCATGGCACTTTCCATCATATTCGGAAACGACGATAATGAGAATACGATAGTATCGGAACACATATTTGGCGGGAAGATCGGTTCAGTCTGATACCGTTAGTGATAGAGGAAGTAAACACCTGACGAGGCAGCACACAGTTCGCTGTTGCTGTCAAAAACCTCTATTTTTGCATATCCAAGAGTTTTTCCCTTTTTTTCAACGCTGCATATGAAACGTGCGGGTCCGTTTTTAACGGGTTTTATAAAATCTGTGTTAAGGCTCACCGTAACCTGGTTCACGACATCACCGTAGGTCATCATGCTCAAGCCGCCTATCGCATCTGAAATGGACATTATAGCGCCCCCGTTCATTATTCCACCAACACGCATGACGTTGTCCTTCACAGGGACCTCTATTTCAATATACCCTTCCCTTACATCACGGACATTGATCACGATATCTTTCAGAAAGCCGTCCATCTTGAAAATATTCTTCAGGAGATCGCCGTCAAACATATAGCTCCGCATGAAATGATCCTTAAAGTATATTTTGCATTTGCCTGTGAACAGAGAAAACTATATAACTTCATAAAGCAATATATTCGCATGAGCTATGATTACCAGCTTACAATAGACAAGATACTGAAATCGGGAGTTAGCAAGGATCCGGACCAGGTTATAGACTATGCCGGAAGGAGAAAGTATACGTATGAGGATTTTGCCGATCGCGTCGAGAGACTTGCCCAGGCACTAATCAGCATAGGTGTAAAGAAGGGTGACAGGGTTGCCGTGATAGACTGGGATACCTACGTGTACCTTGAGGCTTACTACGCCGTCCCCATGATCGGGGCAGTACTGCATACAGTGAATGTGCGTTATCCGCAGGAGCTCATCTATTACACCATGGAGCATGCGGAGGATAAGTACGTGATCGTGCGTGATGAATTTGTGCCGATACTCTCAAAGAACAGGGATGCATTCTATTTCATAAAGGGATGGATCGCGTATTCTGAAAAGGGGGATATTCCTGATTCGCTATCTCCACTTTACAACTATGATGAACTTATGGAGAAGCACTATGACATTGAACTTCCAAAGGTATCAGAAAATGATCTGGCAACCACATTCTACACCTCAGGAACAACGGGGATACCGAAAGGTGTCCAGTTCACGCACAGGCAGATCGTCATGCATACGCTGTCAGCAATGTCCGGGCTTGCAGATGATCCCATAGGCCTGACAAGCAGGGATGTGCTTCTCCCCCTCGTGCCCATGTTCCACGTGCATTCATGGGGCATGCCGTACATGGCGCTTATGAAGGGGATGAAATACGTTCTTCCCGGACGTTATGATTTCGACAGGATCATCGATCTTCTTGCTGATGATAAGGTTACCCTGAGCGCGATGGTACCTTCGATCCTGTATATGATAATAAACAATCCAAAGGCTGGAAAGCTGAAGGATCTGCATCTGAAGACTATCATAGGGGGCGGTGCACTGCCGGTTGGCCTCAGGAAGGCGGCCGAGGCCCTTAACATTACTGCTATTTCAGGTTACGGCCTTTCAGAGACCGCTCCAATACTGACGCTCGCGACCTACAACAGCAAGGTCCGGAATATGAAGCCGGAAGAAAGGATAGCTTACCATACAAAGACAGGCATACCGATACCGCTGGTTGAACTCCGCGTAGTCGATGAATCCGGCAAGGATGTTAAGGCCGATGAAAAATCTGTGGGTGAAATAGTTGTGCGCTGTCCCTGGCTAACATCGGTTTATGTAAAAAATGATGAGGGTACGAAGTCCCTGTGGAAGGATGACTGGATGCATACCGGTGATCTTGCCGTCATTGACAGCCTAGGGTATATATCGATCGTTGACAGGGAGAAGGACGCCGTGAAATCCGGCGGCGAATTCATACCCTCGCTGATACTTGAGGATACGATCAGTGGATGCCCCGGCCTGAAGGAGGTTGCCGTTGTTGGGAAGCCTGATCCTAAATGGGGTGAGCGCCCTGTCGCTTTTTATACGGGATCATGCAAACCGGATGATATAAGGAAATACCTTGAAAATTATGTGAATGTGGGCAGGATAGCAAAATTCTGGATTCCGGATGATTTCATAAATATCCAGGATTTTCCCAAAACAAGCACCGGGAAGATCGACAAGAAGGTTCTGCGCGAACAGCTGAAAAACTGACGTATCGATTTTTAAATGCTGATCATGTAGGGAACTATCCTGCAGATCGGCAAATTTTCATATTTTTTAAGTCGTAAATTACCGTAACGTTTTGCTAGTATTCCATTCGTGAAAAATCCCTGAAAAGGATGACCAGGATATCAACGAATCCCATTAAGAAACCCAGGGCAATGAAGCTGTACATGGATGCAAACTGGAACACGAATCCGCCAATTACGCTGGATACCGATGATGCTGCGACTCCAAAAGAATTCATTGAACCCTGTATCCTCGCCATGAGATTTTCCGGCACTGCCTTCAGTATAGCCGTCTGGGTACTGACGGATGCTATCCCCATGCCCAGGCCGGCGGTTGCTGCCGGTATCATAATAATGAATATGCTGTGCATGAAGTAGATGGATGCCAGAGATATCCCTATTTCTGTATAAACGGTAAGGCTTATCCTGCCAAGCTTCCCCGAAAGCTTGTAGCCGATCATCGATCCGGCGGCCATGCCCGTGACGAAGGTCCCGAATATAACTGAAAGATATACGGAAGAAAGTTTGAGTACGATCTGGACCAGGGATATGAACATTATAGCAGCCATCCCGATAATAATATTCGCTATAAGGATCAGTACGATCATTTCCCTTATTCTTTTGTCATTCCATGAGATGGAGAGGCCTTCCCTTATGTAATTATTGATCCGGCCGGATCCGCCGTATTTCTCATGCCTTATTGCGATGATCGGGATCGCTGAAAGCATGAAGAGGGATGCGATCAGTGAGAATGCGCCAGGGAGACCCGATGCAATTATGAAGCCTGAGGCAATAAAACCGGCTGCCTGTGCAACCATGGTCACGGATGATAACTGTGAAACGCCTTTCTTGTATGTATTTTCATCCAGGAACGCCTTTGTCCAGGAAGCCCTTGCGGCGTCCTGCACATCCGATGTGAAACCGATTAAGAATGTTGACACGCATATCGTTACAAGGATAAACGTTTCAAGACGACTAAGCACGGAAAAGATGATGAGAACTGCAAGCAGGAACCTCAGCATTCCTGCGGCCATGGCTATCGCCTTCTTATTCCATGCCCTGTCGACATATGCACCGACGATGAAGCTCAAAAATAGCGGAACAGACATCATGCTGTCGCTCAAGCCCGCGAGTACAGGTTTTTTCGTTATGAAAAGGACTGACCATATTATAACCAGGTTATATGCAGAGAGGCTGAACCTGGATAGGCCAGCGCTGGCAATTAAGTACCTGAAATTTTCCTTTCCGCTTTTGTATAACTTATTATTATACATATAAGTATTACTTATATGTAGATATTTATCTTCTATATAAATCCTCGATCATGATCCGTGACAGTAACCGGGATACAATCAATATCCTGATAAGAAGCTTCAAGAACCGCACAAAACTCGCAATCATAACACTTCTGATAAAGAACGGGCCCATGACCGTAACGGATCTTTCAAGAACAATAAAAACAACGAGGTCAAACCTCTACCAGACGGTGAAGGATCTTTCAGCTGATGGTATTATAATACAATCCGAGATAAAAGTGAATAAGAATTATCTGGAAAAATATTACACCGTGAATTCGGATATGTTCTCCAGGGTAACGGAAGCACAGATGAAGAGTTCCATATCAGGCCTAAGCACGCCTGATCTGAGGGAACTTATGGTATCCTTCCTGGTCACGAACTCCATGATGCTGAGCATACTCGCAGGGGAAGTGGAGGCCGCCAGTGATGACGAGATTGAATCGTTCAGGGAGAAATTCATTGAAAACAGGATTCTCATGTCCTTTTCATCCCTTCCCGGATCTTCCATAGAAAGGTTCGCCGGAACATTTAATTCCTTTTTAACAGATGAGGAAAAGAACCTTAAGGAACAGGTTGAGGAATACATGCTCTTCGTGCTCGCATTTCCCTCGATAAGGTTCAAGAAGAAATGATCTCTTCAAGGACGGCCCTTCATTCAGGCCGATAGGCATAGTTAGTTTATTTTATGATATTACAGATCAGTGCGTGATCATACGCGCTTCAAATAAAAATATATAAAATACATCTTCCAATCGCTTGCTTTTGGCCTGTCATGAAAAAGACAAAAAATATTAATTTATATACTGAAATATAATTATTTTCCCTTATATTCAGGTTTTCTCTTGCTTAGGAATGCTGATATCCCCTCCTTCAGGTCTTCAGTTCCGTAGAGCAGGCCCATGGACATGGATTCCATTTCGAGTCCGTCATCAACGGAGATATCCATGCCCTTAACGATAAGGCGCTTGGCAAGCGCCGCCGAAATCGGGGCAACTTTTCCAGCTATTTCTCCCGCAAATTTGACAGTATCATCATCGATCGTCTTCTCGTCAAAGATCTTTGAAACGAGTCCTATATCATAGGCATATTTTCCCGTAAAACGATCGCCTGTCAGTATTATGTAGGCTGCCCTTGACTGGCCTATGAGCTTCGGAAGGCGCTGCGATCCACCCCATCCCGGTATCAGGCCAAGCGTGACCTCCGGGAAGCCTATCTGGACATTTTCAGTTGCAACCCTTATGTCGCAGGCTAGCGACATCTCAAGGCCGCCACCAAGAGTATAGCCCTTCATCTCGGCAATGGTTATCTTTGGAATCTCTGTAAGCAGCTTGTATATGCGTTCTCCCTTGCGTGAATATTCCATGAAGTCAAAAGTGCTCGTGAAGAATGAATCCAGCTGTGCACCTGCAGAAAATACGCTGCCGTTTCCGGTCAGTATTATCGCTGTTATCTCCCTGTCGTTCCATAGTTCGTTAAGATTCTTTTCAAGGGCGTCCATAACAGCTGCATTTACAAGGTTGTTCTTCGTGTTGTTTATGCGCAGCCTGGCAACCTTCCCGATCCTTTCGACTATAACTGCATCGCTGCTCTCTATCCTTTCGGCGGAAACATGCGCTTCCTTCTCACTTTTTTCAGGCACTACCTTTGCCGTTATGATCGTTTTAAGCTTTCCCTCTGCAATGGATTTAGCCGGCGCAAAAACGCTTACGCCGAACCTCTTCTGCAGATCCTCAAGCTTCTTCTTTATTTCTGCGTTCGTTAAGCCCTTTGCAACGGTTATAGGCCCGAAAGGCCTGTTCATCCCGAGGCGGACGCCAGTTTCTATATCATCCGGTGATGCAACGCCCTCCTCTATTATCTTAACTGCTTCATTCACTTCAAGCGAGAGGACATCCATCATGTCTATCTTTGTGGTTGGCTTTGCATCGGGCATCTGTACCTTTCCGCCTGACCACCTGTAGAAGCCTTCCCCCGTCTTCAGCCCTAACTTTTTCGATTCGAACAGCTTCCTGTATGTCTGGCATTTGCCGTAGTCAGGTGAAAGCTCTTCCTTATAATACTCGAGGGAATGGAATACTGTGTCTATACCAACGTAGTCCATTAATTCGTAAGGCCCCATGGGGAGTCCCTGTGATCTTGCAAACCGGTCAATTTCCTCGGGTTTTGCAACGTTCTGGTCAAGCAGCAGGCAGAAGAAAAGGCTTTCCGGGGCATTTATCCTGTTGACAACAAAACCAGGGGTATCCTTGAAAACCTTGATCGGCGTCTTTCCAATCTTCTTTGAAAATTCGTATGTTGCTTCAAAGACAGAATCTGAGGTGAAATCGCTCTTTATTACTTCAACGAGCTTCAGTACAACTGGCGGATTGAAAAAGTGCATTCCGACAACGTTTTCCTTCTTGGAAATGCTCCCGGCTATTTCAGAGAGCCTGATGTTTGATGTGTTTGTCGCAAGTATTGCATCCTTCCTGCAGTATGAATCGATCTGTGCGAATACCTGCTTTTTCAGGTCTATTATTTCCGGTACAGCTTCTATAACCATATCCGCATTCTCAACGGCTTTCCTGATATCTGTGGAAAATGATATCCTTGACATGACCTCGTTTTTATCCTTGATCTTCCCGGATTTTACCAGCCTGTCAAGGCTCTCGTCCATTGCCTTCCTTGCCCTTTCGAGGATCTCGTCCGATATATCCTCAAGTATCACATTCGATCCGGAAAGCGCGATCACTTCTGCTATCCCGTGCCCCATTATCCCGGATCCTATAACCGTGACATTCTTTATTTCCATATTATCACTTCGCCTTTGTCAGTGAATTTATCAGCTTCTGCACATAGAAAAGATCGCCTGAAACCGTAACCTTTCCCCCCATGAATGCAGAGAAGGCGTTGGTTTTGCCGGTCATTATATCCGAAAGGACCTGGTCTGTTGATTTTATGACAGATGTTGGATTTTCCGTTGTACCATCAAGAATGGTGATCTTTGAATCCCCGATGACCACGTAATACGGTTCGGAATCGGCTAATGTTACCTGTATTTTCTTGCTGTCCTTCAGGATCTCATCTTTTCCGGCCTTGTTTATCTTATCGGCCATTTGCATAAGTATATCTTTAGAACCCATAATGCAATAACGAATAGAAAAATATAATACTTTCACTGCCCAGATATTTAAATCCGAAAAAAGATAGCAATGGATTTTGGCAATGATAAAAAATTTCCGCTAAAAGGATTTTGAAATCGTCATACATCATTTTTATGCTTTAATATAAATCTCCATATGATCTATTTCGATTCATATGTTTCTTTAATCCGGTATTCGTACTTGTGTCATACGTATTTTATTTTATCTAATTTTTAAAAGAAAAGTTTATGAATTAAGAGAGTTTACATATCTCGATAAAATGACCAGATTCGTTCTCGTTTCTGATACAACCTTGAGTTATGAGTACAGGCACTTTCCATTGCTGGACTTCCTGCCCTGTGCACCGGCAAAAACGATCCCCGGACCGATATACAGATTCTTAAAGGGCCCGGAACCGCCTAATGTTAACGGCATCGTAAAATATGCGCCATACGCTGTGAGGAAGATAGAGGCTTCCCTTGTCAAGGCTTTCGGAAGGGATAGCGTTGTAGTGATAAATGAGGATTATCTCGGGGATTACGTTGATGAAAAGACCGAGGTTATAGGTGTTTCAACGATGGATCCTCTCGGGCTTGGCCCGACGACAATGTCATACTATGCCCTTTTCGGTGGCGAACTTGATTCATGGGTCAGGCGTGAGTGGGACACCCTTCTTGAAAAGGTCAACAAGGCAAGGGAGGGCAAAAAGGCAAAACTGATAGTCGGGGGTCCTGGAGTCTGGGAATTTGCAGTGCTGAGGGATGAAATAGAGAAATATCACGTCGATTACTATGTACAGGGCGAGAGTGATGATGTTGTCGCAGAGCTCTTCAGGCAGGTCGCAGATGATGATATAGACGGCCAGATGTTTTACAAGGGATACATGACCTATGACGATCAATTCCATAAGATACTGAAGAAGGATGAGAACTTCCTGGCAAGGGGAATAACAGAATCCGCTTATCCTAGGCTGGAGGATATACCGGAAATAGTTGCCCCGTCCATGAAGGGGATGGTTGAGGTCATGAGGGGCTGCGGTGTTGGCTGTGATTTCTGCGAAGTTACGCTCAGGCCGCTCAGGTACATGCCAATAAACATGATAGTCGATGAAATCAAGATAAACGTTGCAGGTGGTGTGGACAATGCATGGCTTCATTCAGACGAGGTATTCGGCTACAAGCACGGGCATATGTTTGAACCAAATGAGGATGCCCTTTCCGAGCTGTTCACAGCAGTAATGAGCGTGCCGGGAGTCAGGACATCCAATCCGACACATGGAAGGATATCCATCCCTGCGGGTTACCCGGACATGATCGCACATTTCTCCAAAATACTGAAGGCAGGGCCGAAAAACTGGATCGGGATACAGACAGGCCTGGAAACCGGAAGCGAGGAACTTGCAAGGAAACACATGCCGAATAAGACGCTTCCGCTGAAGATTGGCCCTGACGGATCCTGGCAGGATATAGTATGGGAGGGCGTTGCAGTAGAGACGCAGAACTACTGGAGATCTGCCTTCACAATACAGGTTGGCCAGGAGGGCGAAACACCCGAAGATCTATGGGATACAATATCCCTCATAAACAAGCTTAGCTATTCATACACCGCTGGAAGGCCCTTTGAATTCACGGTGACTCCTCTGGTGAACGTACCGCTTGGGAGGATAAAATACCACAAGCTCAACACAGGCCTCCTTGACGTTAATGGACTTGCTGTCTATTACGCCTCATACAGGCACCTCGCAAAGATGGCTGCGAGGGATGGCCTGAGGGATGCCCATGGCAACATATTCATGAGAGCTGCCACAGGAGGATTAATATCATTCGGTGGAAAGATAATGATGGACTTCATCGAGAAAAAGGCCCAGAAGGCAGGAGTGGACATCGAAAAAGTAAAAAGGTACGGGATTGAGAATGAAAAGGAGATAACCTCACTTGCCCAGCTGGCCAGGGCATAACCGATGGATCATGCCTGCAAGTGGGGGATATAAGCATTTTATGATGACGTATGGCATTCCTATTCATCCATTGAATGCTTATGCCGTATGCCCTTAACTTCATCGATATTTTTTAAATGCACTGCTTTTTGCCAAACGCCTTGAATTTTCCTTTCCTTGCGGAATGCGTTACGGAAGTTATTAATAAGCGGATCAAATATTAAAATCATGAAATATGTGAACCTTGGAAATTCCGGAACCCGGGTCTCCTGCCTCGCTATAGGAACTTGGCATCTGCCCGGATCCGGAAGAATATCGCCTGACGGTGTTGAGGATGTGGATGAGGCTTCATTCAACCGTATATTTAAAAGGGCATATGATGCCGGAATAAATTTTTTCGATACTGCGAATATTTATCATGGCCGTGTTGAGCATAACCAGGAACATATCAACAGGACTGGAAATTCCGAGAGGATACTTGGGAATGCAATGAGCGGCTATGAAAGGGAATCGCTTGTTATTGCCACAAAGGTCCGCGGGCCCATGGCAGGATTCCAGAACGGCGAGGGATTGTCGAGGAAGCACATAATGTGGCAGATAAAGGAATCTTTAGAAAGACTGAAGACAGAATATATCGATCTTTACCAGATACACTGGAAGGACGAAGGAACGCCCATGGCCGAAACCATGAAAACGCTGAGCCATATAGTTGACATGGATTACGCAAGGTACATAGGGGTTAGCAACCATCCGGCGGATGATATAGTAGAGGCCATGCACATTTCTGAAAAATACATGCTTCATCCCTTCGTAACCATGCAGGAGCCGTACAATATAATCGACAGGAGGATAGAGAATGAAAAGGTGAAGGTTGCACAGATATACCACCTCGGAATACTCGCGTACGTTCCACTGGCGCAGGGCGTATTAACGGGAAAATATCTCTCCGGCACAGGCGGGCGGTCTGCATACTATCCTGAGATCATTGAATATGCTGAAAGAAACAGGAAAACCGTCATGAGAATTGCTGAACTTGCAAAGGAAAAGGGTATAACACCGTCACAGCTGTCAATTGCATGGCTGATCAGGAGATCGGCCGATCTGGGTGTTCCCGTTATACCGCTTCTCGGTATAACGAATGAGAAATATCTGGACGAGAATATTGAAGCGGCTGAGATAAACCTTAACGGGAATGATATGAAGGAAATCGAGGAAGCCGTGAAATTAACCGGATAAAATCATTCCTGAACCTTATTGATCCTTTTAAGCATTGCTTCATCCAGCTTTGGAGCCACCCTCAGAACGCCAAGATGCGATAGGGCCTGCGGAAAATTGCCAAGGAAATCGCCCGTATTTTCATCTATCTCCTCCGAGTAGAGCCCGAGATGGTTTGCCTTTTCAACAAGCGATTCGAAGGCTTCCCTGGCCTTGTTAAGCCTGTGCGCAAGTATAAGGTCCTCAACGTACCAGAAGGAAAGCATCAGGAAAGACCCTTCCTTTCCACGCAGGCCGTCGTCTTCATTGTATCTCCTGAAGAGGTAACCGTCAACCATCAGTTCGTTTTCAATTCGCCTGAGCGTACCGGTGAACCTTTCATCCGTGGCAGGAATGAATCCCAGTATTGGAAGCCGGAGCAGCGAGGCGTCGATGTTATCCGATCCGTAGTACTGCACGAAACTCCCCTTTTCCTTGCTGTATCCCTTTTCGAGTATATCTTCCCTTATCTCGTCCTGTATTTTCTTCCATTTCTTAAGCGGTGCGGATAATCCAAGATTCTTAGCCATGGATATCGCGCTATCGTAAGCGGCCCAGCACATGACCTTTGAGTAAACATACTGCTTCGGATCCGTCCTGAACTCCCATATGCTTGAATCCGGATATTTCCATAGAAACTCAATCTTTTCAAGCATTTCATCAACAAAATCCCAGAGATAAGAGTTAATGATGCCTCCAGCCTTTGATACGGCCTCTATGGCCCTGACTATTGATCCATACTGATCGATCTGGAGCTGTGATGCAGCCTTGTTCCCTATCCTTACGGGGCTGGACTTCCTGTATCCCTCGAAGTTTACGGTTTTCTCCTCTATGCTTTCGCTGTTGTCGATGCTGTATATGGTTTTCATGCCATTGTCACGGTTTATGATATCCATCATATCGTACAGGAACTCGGTTGCCTCATGCCTGTATCCGAGCTTGGAGAGCGCTTCTATGACGTATGCTGTGTCCCTTATCCATGTGAAGCGGTAATCCCAGTTTCTTTCACCGCCAATAGATTCCGGGAGGCTTGCGGTAGGAGCTGCAACCATCAGCCCGGTTGGCTCAAAAAACAGGACCTTGAGCATGAGGGCTGATCTCATGACCATGCTGTGGTACGTGCCGTTGTAAGTGCCCTGGTTTGCCCATTTTCTCCAGTAATCGGTTGTTTCCTGCAGCCTTAGGAGGGACTTGTAGTCCGTTACCCTGAAGAGATGATGAACACCATAAAGACCGATGATCCATGATGAGTATCTTTTAGGTATCTTAACGCTTGCAAAAACATGATCCTTATTTTTTCTCAGGGGAAATTCAGTTACTATTCCAACACTCTTATTTCCGGCGGTGAAAATGTATCCGTGCTGGTGCCTCTCTATAACAGGCGTTTCCTCTCCATATGAGAAAACCGGCTTGAAATCAATAACGGTATCGACATCATCAGAAAAGGTTTCTATGTACCTGTGCACTTCCGGAAAGCTTATCGTGCTGTATTCGGAATCCGGCATGAAATCGGTTACCCTGAGGAATATCTTTCCGCCCCTTATGTATTCGGTTACGAGAACGTTTGTCATTTCCTTGTAGTACTGATCTACGTATACATCATCGGTTTTTTCCGGATAAATCGCAAAGTATCCGCCCTTGTTCTTATCAAGGATTGATGAAAAGATGGCGTCAGAATTAAAATTAGGAAGGCAGCCCCAGTCTATGAAACCGTTCATTGCCACAAGCATTGCGGTCCTGTTGTTTCCTATTAATCCATGATGCTGTATTTTGGGATAACCATCAACGGATATGTCACTATATTTAACGAGACCATGGAAGGCCATATTAGTCAGATTAACCCGTATTATGATCCGGAATATTAACATTATTGCGCACAAATTGCAATTTCCAGTACTGGAATGATATTGAGCGAAAGGCCGATCGGTTTTAAACCGTAATCGATGAGTTTCTTAATCGCTTTTCATATCGTATAAATAAATAAGAAAATTTATATTGTAAGATCAATAGTTACCATGTGGATACACAGAGATTTACCCTGCCCATGAATAATGAGAACGTATCGTTTGTAGTGGGCGAGAACGCAATAAAGCATCTTGCTGAAGAGGCTGGAAAATATGATAGCGTTATAGAGATCATAAGCAAGAATGTTGAGGAACTCTACAGTGATCACGTACCGGACCTTCAGGATGCTGGCCCGTCACTGATGAAGGTAACTACAAATGACGGAGAAACGCTCAAGAATATGAGGAACTACCAGAAAATTATAAAGCTGATGGTTGAACGCAAGATAGACAGGAATTCGCTTCTGGTATACATTGGGGGCGGGACGGTGGGTGACTTTTCAGGATTCATAGCATCCACGTACAAGCGCGGGCTTAAGATGATTGCAGTACCGACGACACTGCTTGCGCAGATCGACAGCTCAATAGGCGGAAAAAATGGCCTTAACGTATCTGGCGTGAAGAACGTCATAGGGACATTCTACAATCCTTACCTGATCCTCGATGATATGCACTTCCTGAGATCGAACAGGCAGCTTGTGAGAGAAGGCATTTCAGAGGCCATCAAGTACGGGATCATTTATGGTGGGGATATTTATGAAATGCTTAAGATCAACAACGAAGAAACGATCGGGGAAAGGCTTGCTGAACTTGTGAAGGCGAGTATCAGGATCAAGACCGATATCATAAACAGGGATTATTATGATACGAATGGAATAAGATCTGTGCTCAACTACGGGCATACAATAGCCCACGGCATAGAGGCTGCATCTGGAAATAAAATATCCCACGGAATTTCTGTTGCCACCGGTATGCTGATCGAAGCTCATATAGGGAATAAATACGGAAGTACCGATCCGGAAGTTGCCGAATCGATCGTTTCAATGATGGAAAAGTACGGGATACCGAGGGTTGACATAAAATCAATAGGGATAACAAATATTCTCCGGTATATCATGAACGACAAAAAGATGCATGATGGCGCTATCGACATGAACATACCGTCATCCATTGGAAAGACAACGGTGATTAAGGCCAACGAAAGGATACTAAGCGATGGCATGAATACGTTCATAAAGGAATATGAAAGATGAAACGATCGTTACCGGACTCATAGGCAGGCCGGTTACGCACTCAATCGGCCAGATAGTTTTCAACCGGATATATGCATTCGAAGGTATTAACGCCGTATATCTGGCCATAGACGTCATGAAAGGCGAGCTTGAAAATTTTGTAAGGAAATCCTCATTCATGCTGGCTTACAACGTTACGATTCCGCATAAGGTTTCCATAATCAATTTTCTTGACAGGATCGATAAATCGGCCTCAAAAACCGGATCCGTGAACCTTGTATATGACGGTTGTGGATTCAATACGGATTATTCGGGCTTCGGATTCGCTATAAAGAAAAATCACATAGATTTCAACGGGAAGAAAACGATAATAGCCGGTACTGGCGGTATATTCAGGACCGTTTACCGTTACATAAGGGACAATTTTCCAGAGTCCGATATAACTGTGAAATCCCGTGACCCTGCGAGGGCCAGTCGCACGCTGAACGGGATAATCGAAGGCGAAAGTATAGTGAATGAAAGTAATGAAAAGTACGATATACTTATAAACTGCACACCCCTCGGGACTTACCCGGATTCCGGGAACCCGTTTGAAATGAAGAACGTAGCTGACGGATCGATTGGCATAGATGCCGTTTACAATCCGCCGGAAACACCATTTTTGAAAATGATCGCCGGTGCCGGCGGAAGATCCATCAACGGCCTTGATCTTTACGCAGGTCAGGCGGCCGAAACATTCAGGATAATTTTCGGAAGATCCTGCAAAGCAGATATATATAGCATTGCTCTGGAGGCTCTGCATGAAGCGGGTAGTCTCTGAGGCAAACGGCGGCCTGAGTGTTATTTCAGCATTCACTGGCAGCACCGGGGCGGCCATGTCGATCGACCTGGGCATGAAATGCACGATCGGAGAAGCGAGAGGAAAGAAAAGCGAAAACGTGATAATTTCAATGCTAACTGAAAGATTCGGAATATCACGCAATTACAGTGTACGAATAGAGAGCAATATTCCCTCGGGTTACGGACTGAAAAGCAGCAGTGCGTACGTTCTTTCAATTGTTTCCTCATTCCTGAGGTTCGAGGACATAAACATGGACGATGTTGATGTGCTCAGGCTTTCCTCGGAACTTTCAAAAAAAGCGGGAATCTCAAGGACAGGGGCCCTGGACGACCTGTGCCAGTCATACTATGGCGGTTTCTGCATGACGGACAATGCCAGGAACAGGATACTTGTTAGAAGAAGGGTTCCGGAATACCCGGTCCTGCTTTCCATAAGAGGAAAGAAAAGGCTGTCCTCCGAGGTCAATATGCCGGCAAATTCCGGGAATTCCTTCAGGGCCCTGGAAAAGCTGGTATACGCCGGCTACATGTTTGAGCCCATGGTGATAAACGGCTTCCTCTACGGATCGATCATGGGGATCGATATGGATGCGGTTAAAAAAATGGTTGAATCCTCTGCCATGTATTCGTCCCAGAGCGGGAAGGGCCCGGCTGTGTTCGGCATATTCAGCGAACGCAGGCGTATTGATGACGCTGCCAGGAAAATAGGGGACAGGACTATCAGGACGAGACTCTCAAATTCAGGGTTGAAGGTGAAGGTATACGAAGATTAATACGATACCGGGCGAAGGTAAAGCTACGATAGATCTGCCCTCAAGCAAGAGCCATACGCAAAGATACGTGATAGCGGCTTCTGTTCTCGGAAGCGATATCGTGATGCATGGCGTATCAATGTCGGATGACGAAAGGATCTCGATAGGAATAGCGGATGCATGCAGGAACGTTAAGATCAATGGCCATGATGTGCAGATCGGCGGGGGGTTCCGGTGCCCATCCGATCTCTACGCAGGGGAATCGGCAACATCCTACAGGCTTTCCATGGGGGCATTCGCTGCAAAGAAATGCGCTGTCCGTTATCATGGATCTCCATACCTTGCTTCCAGGCCGATCCACGGTCTTCAGGCGGCCCTGGAAGATCTTGGCGTTTCCTTTAAAAGGATGGATGATGGATTCTTCACAGCCGACGGGAAAGGATCGAAAAATATTCCGGTTTCCGTTTCAGGAGAAAGCTCACAGTTTGCCTCATCCCTGATGATATACTATGCAGCAATGGGCGGTGGCAAATTCATGATCCGCGATCTGAAATCAGCGGGATACCTGAAGATAACGGCAGAATGCCTGGAATCGCTGGGATTCAGGGTATATACTGGCGATGAAATAATAGTCGAGGAAATAAAGAGGAAAAATGCTGAAATAAACATCGAAAGGGATTTTTCATCCGCTGCCTTCTTCATGGTTCTCGGATCGGTATCAGATCGCTGGGATATATCAATCAGCGGACTTAACAGGAAAAGCCTGCAGCCAGACAGCGCGATTCTCTCGATCATCGGCGAAAACCTAAAATGGGACGGTGATTTACTTAAAGTAAAATACGGTATTGATGATGAAATTACCGTGGATGCTGATGAGAATCCGGATCTGTGCCCTCCACTTGCAGTTGCTGGAATATTTTCGGATTCCGGAGTAGTTATAAGGAACGCGGAAAGGCTGAGATCAAAGGAATCCGACAGGGAAAGTGAAATAGAAAGGCTTGCGGAGATGTTCGGATCTATTGTGGAAAAATCCGGTGGTTACATCCGGATAAGGAAAGGAGAATTGCGTGCACCGGCATATACCGATTTCAAGGATCACAGGATGATCATGGCCGCGGTGATTGCCGGCCTTGCATCTGGAAAGCCGGTAACGCACATGAATGCAGAAAATGTATCCAAGAGTTTTCCGTCGTTTTTTGATGAAATAGGGAAACTTTCGCATATCCGGATCATGGAGTAGTTTCTGCGCTATGGTTTTATATCCATTGCCTATTATCTATTATGCTTATTTTCAATGATGCAAGGAAGATGCTGCTTGAGAGGATAAATGAACATTTTGATATCAATGGGAAGGACGTTTATTTTGATGAAAGCAACCATTCAGATATAACGGTAAGGATCTTTTCTGTCATGAAAAGATATGGAAAGACCGGCGAGGAAATATACGATGTTATTAAAAAAGCAATTGAAAAGGAGCCATATGTGGAACGCACGGAACTGAAGGATGCCTATGTGAATATTTACATATCAAGGCACTGGATGCTGGAAAATATAGTTGAATCCGTGAAAAAGAACGGGATATACCCGGACGTTTTCCAGGAGGCTGAAAGGGTCAGCGTGGAGCATACAAGTGCCAACCCGACAGGCCCGCTTCATGTTGGCCGTGCCAGGAATTCCATAATAGGCGATTCCATATACCGCCTCGTGCAGAGGTATGGCTACAGGGCCGCTTCCATGTATTTTGTTAATGATTCCGGGAAGCAGATGATCTCGTTATATACCGCCTATACCATGTACGGCGGTGACCTGACCGTTGAGAACCTCCTTTCAGATTACCAGAGAATCTACAGGGAAATGGAAAACGATCATGATATTGAGAAAAAGATAGCCGAAAATATCGAAAGGTACGAGAAGGGAGATTCGGGGATATACGATGAGATCAGGAAGATCGCTTCCGTTATGCTTGACGGGATCACGGGATCGCTGGCACGGATCGGGATCATATTCGATGAATTCAACTGGGAATCGGATCTCCTGAGGAATGGAAGCGTAAAGAAGGCGATAGAGAGCATAGAAACAGAAAAAGAGGATAATGCCTGCTTTACAAGGATGCAGGACAGGAAAATATTCCTTACCAGGAATGACGGAACAACGCTTTACTTTGCCAGGGATATAGCGTATCACCTTTACAAGGCCGAAAATTACGAATGGATAATAGACGTTCTCGGGGAGGATCACAAGGATCATGGCAAAATGCTCGATTACGTCCTCAAGAAACTGGTGGGACTTGATACAAGGATTTCATTCGTTTTCTACAGCTTCATATCACTCGAATCGGGAAAGATGTCCACAAGGAAGGGGAACATAGTATCCCTCCCGGACCTGATAGAAAGGATGGACGAGGAGGCATACAATACTGTCAGGGAAAAGCGCCCAGAACTTGACGATGCAAAGTTGAGGGAGATATCTGAAGCCGTTGCATCATCATCGATACGTTTCAGCATAGTGAAGGTAAGCGGATCAAAGCCGATAACATTCAGGTGGGATGAGGCCCTGAACTTTGAGGGAAATTCCGCACCTTTTATCATGTACTCATACGCGAGGGCCTCCAGCATACTAAGGAAGGCTGAGGAGGGCGGCGATGATTACGGCGGTGACCTCGAGAAGGATGAGGCGGATCTTATTAAACAGATGTACATCTATCCCTACGCCATAGCAGCTGCTTTATCCGATTTAAGGCCGGACATACTTGCATCCTACATACTCGATCTCGTAAAAGCCTACAACAATTTCTACGGCAGCTGCAAGGTCATAGGATCAGCAGGAACGGCATATAACAGGCGCATAATGATCCTGAAAGTTTACAGGACAATTCTCGAGGACTGCGGATCCATACTCGGAATAAGGATGATAGAGGAGATGTGATCATTTCGTACGATATTATCCTAGAAAACGGCAGGGTATTCGCATATGACGGATATTATGGTGCCGTTGCCATAGATTCGGGTAAGATAGCGAAAGTAGGTGACAGGATTGATGAATATGCAAAAAAACGCATAGACCTGGAAGGAAAATATGTGATACCGTCATTCATAGACGCCCATGTGCATATGATCATGATCGGATTGCAGAAGGAGAGGATCGATTTGAGCAAAGCCACCAGCAGGGATGAGGCGATTTCAACGGTCAGGGATGCCGCGAAGAGGCCATGGCCGGTTGTGGTCGGCTACGGCTGGGATGAATCCATGTGGAAAGACAAAAACTTCCTTACATCGGATGATTTTGAAGGTATAGATAAACCGGTGGTTCTTTTCAGGAAGGATTTGCATATGGCCACGGTTAACAGCAAAGCCATGAGGACAGCCGGCATCGAATCAAGGGACGGAATCGTTCGTGAGGAGGATACGGGAAAATTGAAGCCCATCGTTGATCCTGGCCCTGAAGAACGTAAGATTGCCATGGATATGGCATTTGATGAGGCAATATCAAAGGGCGTATGTGCGGTAAGGGATGTTGTTGACTTGGATACGTCCATATATTACAGGGAAAATAGGCCACCGGTATATGTGGATGAGATGATATACTCCTCATCATTTTTTAGCGATTACGGAAGAACCGGCAATGAAAGGGCAGTAAAGGCATTCCTTGACGGATCCATTGGATCAATGACCGCAGCACATGACGGGTGGGATGAGAAAAACCTGAAGATGAACAAGAACGAATTCCAGTCATTTTCAAGTAATTTCTGGAACCTGGGGTTTCCTGTTGCAGTTCATGCCATAGGTGATATAGCCACAGAAACTGCATCCGCTGTTTTCTCAAAGTATTCTGGAAAGTTGAGGAATTCGATAGAGCATTTTGAGTTTGTAAACGATTCCGTACTTGAGGAAATGAACAGGAACGTAGTGATATCCTCCCAGCCGAATTTTCTCCAGTGGTCTTTTCCCGGGGGCCTTTACGAAGATCGCCTCGGCACTCACTGGCTCAGGAATAATAACAGGTTCAGGACCTATCTGGATATGGGCTTTAAACTCGCCTTCGGGTCCGATAGCATGCCATTCGGCCCGGAATATGGGATATATTATTCTATCAACGCCCCATTCGAGAATCAGCGCATAAGCCTGGAACAGGCCATAAGGGCGTACACTGAAGGCAGTGCCTACGCGCTTGGCCTTGAGGATTCTATCGGCAGGATCGAAAAGGGATTCGTTGCCAACCTGAACATATTCAATGTAAATTATCCTGAGGATCAGGCAAAGAACATGTTTATAGAACCTGAATCGGTGATTCTTTCAGGCAAATTCATTAAAAATGGATCAGGCGGAAAGAACAGGAATTAAAAGAATAGAAGTATGAAAATAATAATTGGGATTATTAAAAATATAAAATTATAAATTCAACCGTTTCAGTTTTTCTTCGATGGCTGCTGCTTATCCGCCTTCTTTATGTCTGTCTTTGGTTGAGGTGCTTTTTTAGCCTTTGCCGGTGATGATCTCATACGGTAATAGGCGTATCCAACACCTACTATAACTACGATAACGACGCCTATTATCAGCGGCGTCCTGTAAGCCGGCGGGTTAACTGAAACCGTCTGAGTCATTGCACCGGAAGATACGAAAACTGCCGGCTGGTTGCTTACGGAAGCGGTTGCCTCAACTGAAAGCTTTCCGGATGTTGGCGGCGTCCATGTTACGGTAACGTTCTTATATGATCCGGCAGCTATTTCGGTGAAAGTACCTGACCCGACAGGCTTTCCAAGCACGTAGACAGTAACGATTCCGTTGTAGGCGTTTACCGTCCCCTCATTTGAAACGTTCACATACATAGTTGAAGACGATCCCTGCGCAGGTGTGGTTGGGATATATATCGATTCAACCACAAGGCGTGGGGTCTTCAATATCATGGACAATGTACTGTTAGAATAACCTGTTACATTGGACGGATTCTTAACGCTCAAGGAAACGATCATGCTGTTGACAGTGTTGAATTTTACAATCATGTACGGCATATTCATTGGAGTCAAATTTGTATAAGTTGTTGAAGAAGGCGTCGCAACAGTTCCATTTATATACTCTATCGTCCACTTAAACGAGAGGTTTGAGAATGGATAATAGGGATCGGTTGTTGAGTTCGCTGTTAACGTAACATTTTCACCGGCAACAGGGCTCGTTACTAGAGTTCCATTGTAATATATTGAAAATACGGCCGTAGGCGCAGTGGTATCGTTTACTGTAACGTTAAGCATTACGTGGAAAACAGCGCCGTTTTCACCGGATATATTTACGTACGCATACTGGTATTTGTATCCCGTCTCTATGCTCGGATGCGTGAACTGGTACGTTACATTAGGGCTGCTTGATACCTGGCCCGGGAAGCTCCAGGCATATGTCAGCGGAACTTTATACCCTGTTCCGGTAACATTAAGGTGTGAATAGTAAACACTGTACGAAACCATGGAATTCTGTGGAACTGAGATTGTAATATTTTCAGTATTCTGGAAAATTTTTGAAACGCTTCTGATCGCCTTTCCATTGAGCGATGCGTTAAAGATTACTTCAGGATAGGTCATATTGCTGATTGCATAAACTGTGAAATTTGAATATGATATTCCGCCGGTAGCGCTTCGAACAAGTACGCTTACCCTATTATTGAAATTGTAAAACTTGTATGAGACATTGTATCCGTATTCCGTTGTTCCGTTTATTGTCCATGTAAAGTTGGAATTCATGTAATCGTTGGTACCGGTAACAGGATTGTAGAAGGCCGATGATATATTTGCATATACAGACACATTCGCTTCAACAGCGTATGCCGCATTTGATGATGAGTAATTGAGCGTGTATGCACTTCTAACGTTATTTGGCATACCTGGCCAGTAGAATGAAACACTTGAGTTTGTCATTATCGGATTAAGTACCTTTGAAAACACGAGATTTGCCCATACATTCTTTGGCTGCGGGCCTATGAGTATGTAATGATACGATGTTAATGTACTTACGCTGGATGATGAGAGGGCCATTGTTGAATTATTATACGTGAAATTGTAATAACTGTACAGGTTCGCGGGGAGATATTTCGTTCCCATTATGTAAAGCTTAACGTTATTGAGGGCAGGAGTCACCTGCGTGCTTTTATACACAGCAGAAACATGTGCAGTTATATTATTGATCCCTTTATAAACTGTTAAGCCCGTAATCTGTGAAAGATTATAATTGTAGCCGTCCACAAATATGCTCTCATTCGTATAGTTCTGTGCATAGCTGTAGAAGTAATTATCGAGTTCTGATGAAGTGTCGATATGATCATACATCATCTGCCAGTAAAGTGATCCTATGCTGCTGTTGCCAAAATATGTTGGAAGCGCAGTGCCGTTATTTATATCGAAAGTCAGGTTCATGTAAAGCTCGTTCAATTTGGAATTTATGCTGTAATTATAGTAAACGTATGAATTCTCGGCCGTCAGAGTTATAGTTGCCGGTGACGATGAAGGAACCGGATTTGGCGCATATCCCGGCGATGTTATCACTGCAATGCTGCCAGCCGGCATATAGAAGTTATAGGTATTATCCGTATAGTTGAACGAGGTGTACGTCATATTTGCCTGGTTTATTATTACAATTTTTCCGCTCGGTGCATTCGTCACATAACCGTAATAATTATGTGCTTGTGCGGTTATGTTTAACATTTTTGATGACGATGACAGGTATTCGCTTGCTGTCGTGTTCACGCCGCCATAATTGAGAACAGCGTAAAAATTCGTTTTTACCGGTAGGAAATAATGATAGTATCCGGTTTTTACGACTGATTTGTTGAATACGAAGTTATTTCCCATCTTGAAGTACAGGTTCGATGGGGACTGGACTCCACTTACGCTGACGTTTATCAGGTATGTGGCCTCAGACGGGACGACGATTGAAGGTGAAGAGTATGGAGACGTAATGTTGAGAGGATACTGCGTCCCGTTTGCAATCGTGTAATTGAGTCCGGAAACCGGAACAACATCCGGCTTAACATTAACATAATACTTGCCATATGGCAGCGTTATGTTCTTGAAGGGGCCGGTGCCTGATGCAACGGTAACACCATTGTAGGTGTTTATCTCGAAGGGCACAGGAAGCGGGCCTGTATTCCCGTTATAG
Organism: Thermoplasmataceae archaeon; assembly: GCA_031961165.1. GTDB lineage: Archaea > Thermoplasmatota > Thermoplasmata > Thermoplasmatales > Thermoplasmataceae > JAVRLS01. The sequence goes on along the minus strand of JAVRLU010000005.1, from coordinate 14,304 downwards.
CTATAGTCTATAGCTATAATAACCGAACCGGTCTGTGGCGTCAGAGCATAACTAAGACCTGCCATGGATGACAGGGCCATAATTGAAATCAAAGCAATGGCAATAATGGATCTATTCAATAGCATCTCCTCTTTTAACCGCTAAGCAAAACTTTTCTTATAAATATTATGGTCATTCACCCCTTAACAACGGCAAGTGGCACCATCCTGGCAACGGGATCGGCCAGATGTGCCCCGGATACTGCCCTTATTACCTCATCTATGTCCTTGTAGCTTTCAGGGGCTTCCTCCGACAGAACCCGCCTTGAAGCGGAATGCGCATAAACATTCTTCCTCTTCAGATCGTCTTCAACAACAGCCGAATATTCCTTCACGGCCTTTGATCTGCTCAGCCTTCTTCCTGCGCCATGGCAGCTGGTCCCGAAAGATTTTTCCATGTTTTCTGCGTTTCCTGTCATCACGTATGAAGCCGTTCCCATGCTCCCCGGTATCAGAACTGGCTGCCCTGTGCTTTCGAATATGCCGCCTATTTTTCCACGTGGAAAAGCCCTCGTGGCGCCCTTCCTGTGGACCATCAGCTTCATCAGTTTTCCGTCCACATCGTGGTACTCCTCCTTGGCGATATTATGCGCAAGGCTGTATAGAAGTTTGAGATCCGAACCCGTTTCCTTTCTGAATATTTCCCTTATCCTGCTTATTATCAGCTCCCTGTTGACGAAGGCAAAATTTGCAGCAGCTTTCATGGCTGAGATATATTTAGATCCGATATCTGAATTTATATAGGCGGATGTGAGCTGCATGTCCCCGGTTTTAATTGCCTCAGGTGATTCGTTGATCATCTTCATGTAATCCGTTGCTACCTGGTGGCCCAGGCCCCTGGAACCGGTATGTATCATAACAGTTACCTCGTCCTTGAAAAGCCCGAATTTTTCCGATATAACCGGATCGAATATGTCGCTTACTCTCTGGATTTCAAGAAAATGATTGCCAGCACCGAGCGTTGCTATCTGGTTCATTCCCCTGTCAATCGCGTTCTTTGATACATAATCGCGCGATGTTTCAAGGGATCCTGAATCTTCTGTGTGCGTTATATCGTTTTGATCACCGTAACCTTTTTCAACAGCCCACTTCAGCCCGTTAGACAGTATATCGATCATATCGTTCCTGCTCACGCTAATTCCCTTTCTGGACGTCAGCCCGCTTGGAACGATCTCAAAAATCTTATCGGTAATATCCTTCAGGCGGCTTTTAATGCTCTCGTAACCAATACCTGATGTGAGGATCGCAACACCACAATTTATATCGTATCCAACGCCCCCTGGGGATATTATACCAGTTTCGTAGTCAAAAGCGGCAACGCCACCGATAGGGAACCCGTAGCCAAGATGTATGTCAGGCATGGCCAGCGAGGCCTTTACTATGCCTGGCAGGCGGGAAACATTTATGACCTGGCCTATGGAACCATCCTGGTAAGTTTGATCCATGAGTTTTTCGCTGGAATATATTATGCCAGGAACGTTCATTTCCCCTTCCTTCTCGATCATGTAGGTAAATTCATCAACTTTTCGAATCTTCACGTCTGGACATATTGAACGATAGCATAAATGTTTGAGTAACACATGTTATATATTCCTTTAAAATGAAATGCAAATGAAGGAGATTAGGATCGAAGACCTTGATCATGATACTGCGTTTAAGGTAAAGCTTGAAATAGCCCTTTTGGAGAATGCCAAGAGAATAAGGGACCAGTCCATGCATCCGGATCGGTTTGGAGAATACATTGCATCAAGATCGCAGAAAATATCCGAAATCCTCGGTATAAAGGGCAGCTTTGAGATCAGCGAAAATGGAAAGATTATTTTCAAAAAATGAGAAGGATGCTTGGTTTCCATTTTTATGCAGAATTAGCATTGCAGGATTTAAAGAGTCAATAATTCTGATTTCTCGCATCATATATGCAGTAAAAACATATTTCCTGAACGGATAAAAATTCTTAATATCCGGAATAATAGGCGATCGGATAATAATTGAAATCTTCCGATTCTGGTTACAGGATTGAAATAATGGAATACGCTTCAGGCATCGTTTCTGTCAATACACATACCGGAGGCCCCTTACAGATCATTTGAACACGAAAGCCACTGATCTTGCAATGTGGATGGAATGCGAAGGGTTTATCAGAAATAACGATACTCATATTTAAGTACCGTGTGGCGAACGGGAATTCAAGCATGATAAGCCACCCGAAAGAGATCGTGGAAGATGGAATAAGACCTCCGAATCGGTGAAGAAGGAACTGCCGATGAAGCAGGAACCTTAAATCGTATAGATGGGGAGGATGCCAGAAATTGTACTGATATCACAGGATATTAACGAAAATTTGATGCCCTCAAAATAAAATAAAAATATATGCTAGCATGTCATACGGGATCATGAAGGAATATTCTATTTTCAGAGAAGTTGAAAATGACGTTGAAACTCTAAACAGGCACATAGCTGTGATAAAGGTACTGCTCAGGGAACAGCCCATAGGGATAATAAAACTGTCCCAGGAGACTGGCATACCCGAACACAAGATCCGGTATTCCCTTAGGATCCTGGAACAGGAAAACATAATATCCCCTTCCCGGGAGGGTGCCATACTTACGCCGGAATTCATTGAGAACAAGGAAAAGATAATAACAGATGCAAAAAAGATGCTGGATGACATACAAAAGATATATGATGATGTGAAGACCACCTTCGAAAAGAAATGATTAATTAGCTGAATTACATAATTTTTTGATGTTTCATGCTCTGGAAAAAACCTCCGGAACCGGTTCACGAGTATGTGATCAGGAAGGCTGATCCCTCGGACGCTCCCGGCATAATAAACTGCATGCAAAGCGTGATGGATGAGAAAATATACCTAGTGAGCGAATATTATCTGCTTACGGAGAGGGGGCAGCAGGAAAGGATCAAAAACCTTGATGACCTCACGCTTGTATGCGCGCTTGAAAAGAAGATAGTAGGCGTACTGACGGTCCAGAGAGGCATATACAAGAAGAACAGACATACGGCAACTCTTGGCATCGCTATAATGGCCGGGCACCGGCATAAGGGCCTTGGCACAAGAATGATAAACGAGACCATACTCTGGTGCGAGGAACAGGGAATCCAGAAACTGAACCTTGAAGTGTTCTCCACCAATTCCAATGCGATAGAAGCTTACAAGAAAATTGGATTCAAAATTGAGGGGATAAGACGAAAACAGTTTATTATAAACGATCAGTACGTGGATGATGTCCTGATGACTTACTTTGTTGACAAGTCCATAGATGTGGACTGAGGGATGCGTAAAAATATTACTTTTAACCATTCCTTGTTTTCAGGTAATTGGCTATCATGTATTCTATCCTTTCCTGCAGGTACACCGGAATGCTTATTTTTCTGGCCTTTATTTCGCTGTAATATCCGCTCAGCCTTATTGACAGCCTCTCCATGTCAAGAAGATTTTCATATAATGAATAATTCAAGGAACTGTACTCCCCGTTAAGGGATGATTTCTTGGAGAGGAGCACGATATAATTTTCGTACGATTTAATTGCATCGTCTATTGTATCGGCAAAATCCCAGTAATTTTCCTCTATTGATTTGATTTCTTCCCCTGTCAGGTTGCAGAAGCGTTTCAGTTTATCAATTTTTTCCATTGGTTATCTCCTCCAGGAAACTTATGATAGCCTCTATTTCTTTCTTGTCATCAAGGATTTTTTTCAGCATCAGGGAATTGCTTTTAACTATTGAATCCATATTTTCTATATCATGCTTAAGGTTTAGCGAGATTGCATCATAATAATTCTTTTCCTTCATTATCTTGCTTATTATTTCTTTCCTGCCGGGCATGTAAATCATATAACAATACTTCGTATATGTTTTACCCTGGAAAAGCATATTTTTATCTTTCTGCACATATACTGGAAATTTCTATCAGCTGGTATTTTTATATTAAAGTATAAAAATAGCCGGTTTTCAGATTATTCGATCGAAGATCCAATTAAAAAATCCAGGATGAATTTAGCAATATTATATTTGAAAATATTAAATCCTTGTAATTGTTACGTTTTACATATGAAAACGATGATCTGGAATATAGACTATTTTTGCAACCTGAGATGCAAGAGTTGCAACGCATGGCAGGGCAAGATATTTTTTCCTGAGGATCTTATAGATAAACACATAGAAGAGATGAAAAAGAACGGGGTAAAGATCGTTTCAGTTACAGGCGGAGAGCCTACACTTAACAGATCCGTTGTTGATATTGTGAGAAAGCTGAAGGAACATCACTTCTTTACACACATTGCAACAAACGGGACAAACCCGTATACGCTGAGAAAGCTGTACAAGTACCTTGATGCAGTTACTATCTCACTTGACAGCAATATTCCGGAGGAACACAACGAATACAGGGGACTCAAGATATTTGACACTGTTGTTTCAACGATAAAGGAGGCTAAGAACAGCGTACATATAGTGACGGCAAATATGCTTGTCACAAATTTTAATTATTTCAAGGTTGGACAGATCGCCGATTACGCAAATAATGAGCTTGGCGTGCCACTTTCAATGTGCTTTCCGGAGCAGGATGCCTATTATTTCAAGGATTTCCAGGTTTCAAACGACATGATAAGGCAGGCATTCAAGTATGCTTATGATAATTACGACAAACACGTCTTCGGGAATATGCGTACCTATTATAAAGAAGCCGTTGAATATCTTGACGGAAAATCTTCCCTCCAGTGCACTGCAGGGCAGGAAACATTCTATACAGACTACAGGGGAAAGGTGCATCCGTGCTTTGAGCACGTGGAAGTTGTTCTTAACAAAAAGAGCGACTGGGAAACCTATGACAATCACTGCAACAAATGCTTTACTGAATGCTTCCTTGAACCGTCCATACACAGGAATTTTGAAGCGGCTTCACTTATTGGAAAAATATGGTGGTTCAATCATATAAAGAAAAGATCCATAAAATACGTGGATATGAGAAAGCCAAAAAATATACCATCATAAATATTTATTATTGATCCTGTAACTCCTGTTTTTTATTAGGCAAGTTTCTGGAAGATCCGATTCGATCTCTTAATTATCCGTGAATAAATTTCCGATTTATTTCAATTAGGTGATACCTGTTTCAGCAATTATTATGGCTACAAATTGACATAGATCGAATAAATAAGCTGCCTTACCTGTAATTTTCAATATTATCCGCCATGGTTTTTTCAAACTGGATTGCATAAGAATCGATTTTACCGATCTCTTCAAGAGTTTTTTCCATATTTGAATGATCGGATTGGCGCCATAACCTGATAATATCTCCCTGATACCCGTTTAAGATATCACCAATCCGCCTGTAACTTTTTGGACTGATTCCAGACAGTGATTGGTGAATGGCTTCTGATTGTTTCCAGTAGCTTTCTCCGTAATTTATTCCAACCGCTTCGCCATTGGAAATTATCACAGGCTTGTAAAGGGACATGCAGGGATTCGGTGAAAACGTGATCCAGCTTTCCATTCTGCCAGCCTGGATGGTGAATATCATGGAATTTGCTGTTTGAAACGGCCTGGTGAAACCGCGGGAGTGCATGCATATGTCTGCGTTTGTGCATCTAGCGGGTGAAAACGGATCAGCTTCATGACTCCTCATGAATGACATGAATGCTTCAACATCCTTGTTTTTTCCACTCTGGCTAAGGAATTCAGATGATTTTGAAAGCCTGCTACGGCCACTTCCGAGATACGTATAAATTTTCCTTATTCTCGGGTTAAAATTGGATCCGGCACCTGATGTCCCGAATTCAAATGGTACATTTGATATAGAAGCCATATCTGATCGCTTTTCATACAGGCAGGTCTTTCCAAAAGTTCCGAGAACGTAGATTTCGTTTTTATCTGCTACAAGATACAGATCATCATAGTACTCTTCTTTATGCTGGCTGTTGGATCCGTCTATTCCATAATTCTCAACATATCTGGCCATAACATCAACCATTTCCCTGGAGGTCCTGCTTTCCTCCAGGCCCAGCCTGAGCAGATCCATGCCTGTCATTCCGCTCCTGTGGAATCTCCTCTTCGTGAATACGGCTTCATTTCCAGCCACGACACCGTATTCATTGAATCCCATCTCTGCTCCCCACATCCATGATGGCCTTGAAATAACGGTACCTGCGGCCTCTCCTGACGTCTCTGCCTCTGTATAGGTCATTTTCGTGATCCTGCTGTGTTTTCCTGCTTTGTTATATTCGACGATCTGTGACTCTCCGGGATGCCTGTCGCTGTTCTTTGCAAATATCAGGCCCTTTTCGCCTCCAAGTAACGCCAGCGTATCGCACATTGCGTTTAAGATGCATTTGCAGATATAAAATTTATACTTTGCTATATATTACGATTCCTGCATAAAAAGTACCGAAGGTTATTTTACATCGCAAATATGGATTTGATTTCTTGTTCTTAATGTTGTCCTGATTTCGATCGGCTTAATAGTCAAATCTTAGAGATAATATTAGATCGCTGAAATTGCAATTTAACTTTTTGATAGTTACCTCTTGCGTAAAAAATAACACCGGATGTCCGGGCATTGAGTATATTATAATTAACGTTAATCACAGAAAGTGACCTTCGCGGTAAAAAATCCTCCTGAATCCTTTAATTTCGTAAACTACCAGGATAATTTCGACAAAGAGTGTTGCCAGTAAAATGTAAATAGCAAATATGTCCACGTGAAATATCGTAGAGTACATGCCCTCGTAGAATTGAAGGTCCGGAATGTACATATATAAAAATCCAACAACAACAACGTCTAAAAAAACTGAACCGAGAAGATAGAACCCCCGAAGAAAATCTCCGAAGACATATTCTAGCTTCTCCTTTCCATTAAGTGTCCTTTCCTTTATTTCAGCATCTTCTTCTTCCTTTTCAGTTATTTGCACTTGGCGCATTCTCCAACTCCACTTTTGTTGGCTCCTCATAAAGAAGGCATGAAACGTAATGCCCTTTCTTTGCTTCAATGAGCCTTGGCACGTCAGGCTCTATCATCTTTATAACCAGCGACTTGTTGTCAGATTCCCATGAGATGCTTTCAATAGCCTTGTACATGACACCCCGTTTTCCAAGAGATTCTTTATCGATGATCTCCTTCAGAACATCCATGACGTGACCTGGATTCTGCACAACGTTTGCGAATCTTATGTAAAGCTTGTTTTCATCCTCCGAAACCACAATCTTTGCTATCTCCGGTATTGCCTCGGCTTCAGGGTTCCTGTAAACGTCCAGAATCTCCCTGATCGGCTCTGAAAGATCACGCGGCGACCATCCGCAGTTCTTCATGGCTACAGGGCATCTTGCATGGAAGTAGCAGCCCTTTGGCGGATTTACGGGGCTCGGTATTTCTCCTTCGAGCACAATACGCTGCCTTTTGACATTTGGATCAGGTACGGGTATAGCGGACATTAAGGCTTTGGTATAGGGATGGAGCATATCGGTAAACAGTTCGTGAGTTCCTCCTATCTCCACTATTTTTCCGAGATACATGACGATGACCCTATCGGACATGCTTCTGATAACGTTCAGATGATGGGATATGAAGAGGTAAGTTATATTGTGCTTCTGCTGTATGTCCTTCAGCATGTTTAATATCTGCGCCTGAACCGATACATCCAGTGCTGAAGTAGGTTCATCAAGCACAAGCAAGTCCGGCTCTATCGATATCGCACGTGCTATTCCAATTCTCTGTCTCTGGCCACCGCTGAACTCGTGGGGGAACCTGTACAGATGATCTTCACTCAGCCCTATTTCTTTTATAAGGGTCTTCTCCTTCTCCATGATCTCTTCTTTTGACATTTTAGTAAGGAGCCTCATTGGCTCAGCTATTATGTCCTTTATCAGCTTTCTCGGATCAAGTGATGAAAAAGGATCCTGAAAAACAGGCTGCATGAATTTTCTGTATTTCCTGATCTCCCTGGGTTTCATTTTTGTAAGGGAATACTTCTTCCTGAGCGGGTTGAGCTCATCAAGTATCCTGGAGATTTCCTGCTTGTCGCTCTCGCTCTTGTTCTTTTTTGACTGGAGCCTGTAGACTTTTTCTTCAAGGTCTATTATATTCTTTATCTTGTCCTGCTCCAGCTCGAAATATATATTTCCTTCCGTGGCACGGATGAGCTGGAGTATTGTACGCCCCAGGGTTGTCTTTCCGCATCCTGTTTCCCCGACGATTCCTATGGTTTCCCCTTTTCTTACGGTGAATGTTACGTCATCAACCGCCTTGACATATCCCAGGTTTCGTCCCAGCCCGTTTGGAATATCAAAATATTTCTTTATATGTGACACATACAGTATAATATCATCATCCATTTCAGTTCGCCTCTTTATTATTTTCAGAGAACAGGAAGCATGCAACTTTATGGTTATTACCAATATCGACAAGCTTCGGTTTTTCCTTGTCGCAGATATCCATGGCGAAAGGGCACCTTGGATTGAAACGGCACCCTGTTGGTGGCGTTATAAGATTTGGGACTGAACCTTTAATAGATTCAAGTTTTTCAAATTTATCAACTGTAACATCAGGCCTCGGTATTGATTTCAGAAGACCCACTGTGTAAGGATGCTTAGGATTTTTAAATATCTCCTTTACATCAGCCTCTTCAACTATATTTCCTGCATACATTACTGCCACGCGGTTGCACATTTCGGCTATGACGGCAAGATCATGCGTTATGAACAGGATAGAGGTCTTCATTACCCTGTTGAGATCTCTCATAATATCAAGAATCTGGGCCTGAGTTGTAACATCAAGCGCTGTAGTGGGTTCATCAGCAATAAGAACCTTAGGATTTGATGAAAGGGCCATGGCTATCATAGACCGCTGAAGCATGCCTCCGCTTAATTCGTGGGGATAGGAATCTATCACCCTTTCTGGACCTGCAATGTTTACAAGTTTCAGGAGCTCCATGGCCCTTCTTCTTGCAGCTTTTTTGAATGGCTCCTCTATCCTTCTTCCAACAAATCTCTTTATAAGGCGGTAGCTTAAGAATTTTGAATTAATATATGACTTTGTCTTTTTAATCTGGTTCTGTAAATCCCTTACTGCGGATGCGTCATTCCTTATTTCTGCTTCGGAAAGTTTCAGCGATAGTTCGAAGAGAAGATTGTTGTATTTCTCATAATCCCTTTCCATTGTTATATATTTGAGCTTGACACCTGTTTTCTGTTCCTTCATAAGGTTTATGAGTTCTGTCCTCTCATTGGGGCTGTTTCTTTCGAGTATCTCGAGTATTCCCTCCTCAGCTTCCGGTACTCCGTATATCCGGGTCCATTCATTTATAAATTGCCTTGTTTCCAGTACTGTTTTCTTGCTCTTTGCCTCCTTGATCATATTATCAATGTCCGCATCGGTCATTGTTTCCCGCCGGATTATACCGTTTGCAATCTCTATTTTGCTGTGCAGGAGTATTGCCTCTTCTATCTGGTCACCAATTCTCATGACAGGATTCATTGAAAGCGACGGCTCCTGGAATATCATGGAGATTTTATCTCCACGTATTTTTGACATAATAAAGCCGTGGTTCTTTATCTCCCTCTTGTTTCTTTTTATCTTTACATTGGTCTCCGATTTAACGATTATTTTTGCCTGCTTCTTTAGATCAGCAAGAATATTGTATCCGTCTATGTATATGGATCCTGAAATTATTCGACCAGGCGGATCAGGAATAAGATCCATTATGGACGTTGCCGTAACGCTTTTACCGCATCCACTTTCCCCCACAAGACCGAGAACTTCGCCGGGTTTTATTTCAAACGAGACGCCGTCAATTGCTTTAACTATCCCCTTATATGTAAAGAACTGTGTTACAAGGTCTGAAACCTTTACCACCGGCTGAATTTCCTCTTTATTGATTTCCTCTTCCATCATGTTTATCTCCTCTGCTTCGGATCAAGTACATCCCTTAGCCCATCACCAAAGAGGCTCACCGCTATCGTGAATATCATAAGGAATATGGCAGGTATAACAACAGGCCACCACAGGCCATCTATAAGGAATGACTGACCCCATACGAGCATTCTTCCAAGTTCCGGCATGAACGGATCCACAGGCACGATTCCAAGGAATTCAAGTGCCGCAAATAGCTGTATAACGGTTCCAACATCCAGTGAAAACTGGACAAACAGCGGCGAAAGGACGCCGGGAACAACATGATAGAATATATTCCTGGTCGATGAAGATCCAGCAGCATTTGCAGCCTCTATAAACGTGGAGTTTTTTATTGAAAGTGTGAGGCTTCTTCCCAGCCTTGCATATATCGGCCACCATACTATGATGAATGCAAGGGCTATGTGAGTGAAAGTCATACCAAGGATGAATGCAACTGCTATGGCAAGTATCAGCGATGGTATGCTGAAGAATATATCAGTTATCCTCATCATTGCCTCATCGATGATACCGCCGAAGTAGCCTGACACGGTCCCAAGTATCAGGCCAATAACCGCACCCGAAAGCACTATTTCCAAGGATAAAGTCATGTCTACCTTCAGCGCACCAAGCATATCCGGCAGAATCGGTATTCCGTATTCCGTTGTTCCTAGCCAGTAATACCAGCCCTTGGAAAGTGTAGGCGGCTTTACGAGGGTAGTACCGGGAAAATAAGTGGCACCATGCAAAAACGAAATTGCGCTAGTGAGGCTTGTTACCCCCAGGTATCTTGGATCTACATAATCTATCAGCGCGATTATAAAGTATGCCAGCGTTATTATAAGTCCAACGAATGCCACTTTATTTTTGATAAGGAGCTTCATTGTGAAGGCAAAATCTTCCATTCTCGCTGAACGTTTTTTTTCGGTCTTTTTGAATACATTTACTTCAACCATTATCTACACCCTCAGTACCTGATCCTCGGATCGAGGAATGCATATACTATATCAACTATCAGATTAGCTGTCACAAGCACGAGGCCGAAAACAAGGGTAACTCCCATAACTCCGTATATAGAATAGCTCGTAACAGCATTAACCCCGAGAAGGCCCATGCCGGGGTAATCGAATACGTCTTCTATCAGCACGACACCGCCAAGAAGGCTGGCAAACAGCAGCCCAAGAACGGTAACAGTAGGAATGATTGCGTTTTTCCTGATATGTTTCTTTATTATCGTTTTTTCAGGCACACCTTTTGCACGTGCTGTCTTAACATATTCCTGGCTCCTGTTGTCCATCATCCCAGCCCTCAGGAACCTTATGATTCCCGCCAGCACACCATACGTGAGCGTCAGAACTGGAAGGACAAGATGGAGAAAAGCACTTCTGGCTATGACCCAGTCTCCATGGATCAATGCATCAAAAAGTATCATATGCGTGGGCTCAGAAAGAACGACACCGGAACTCGAAGAGACCAGCCAGGAGGGTGGGGGAAATGGAATATCGGCAGGGCTAAATGTACCAGAGATCGGGAATACCGCAAGCGGATAATTAAAAACTCCCTTCCCAAATATTAATTGGAGGAATAATGCAAGAACGAAAGCAGGTATTGCGTAACCGGAAAGAGAAAATATTCTACCTGCATGGTCTGCAAGAGAGTTCGGCTTTGATCCTATATACGTTCCAAGAGGAATTGCTATTAAAACCGAAAGAATAACTGCGAAAATTGTCAGCTGCAGTGTATTCGGGAAGAATTCAACAATTCCTGTAATTACTGGCCCTGAATAAAAAGTACTTTTCATATAGCCCCAGTTCCCGTGAAGGATATTTGAAAGATAAAAGAAGTATTGAACCGGAACCGGATAATTAAGACCAAGGAGCTTCTTGATCGCCACAACCTGTGCGGCCCTTGAAAGCGTGCTGTGAGGATTTATATACTGACTGATCAGCAGAGACGTAGGAAGGGCCCTCATTAGAATAAAAGTAAGTATGGTAAGACCTAATATTGTAGGAATCAAGAGCAGCAGTCTTCTTATTATGAAGAGACGTAACTCCATGAAGTCACATCAAAAATCCATATAAAAAAGTTATGGAACCGCTATATATCTGCCATAGCTGTATAGATTAGTAAATAGTAGCAAAAAATAATCACATTTAAATTCCTAAATCTCCATATACCCGACTAATTATTCAAAATAGCATAACTTTTAACTTGCCTACGATGCTTTTCAAAACTTTCCTCTTCTGATTCAATTCTTTAGTCTGCATTATAAAATAACCGGCCACGGAAACGTCGACGTAGGTGAAGATATGATGGAATCACGGTAAAAATTTGAACCGGAAATCCTTCGATTGAATCGTTTGTCTTTGCAGACCGTATCGATATAACATTGTATTTTCAGTATAAAAACACGTAAAAGAAACCATAAAAGAAAAGTTAATTTTAAAATTAAAAAATAAATATAAAAATTTTATTCTATTTTATTAGCTGAACGTCTGCGGTGTTGAACTATAGTACAGATAGTTGTACAGGAAATCACCAGCACCAGCTGCCCACATCAGGTTCCCTTCATCGTTTCTGACGACACTCAGAGGTACTTTGTACGACATTGTAGTGAACACATATGACTGGAACAGGTAGACATAAAACGTCATGTTTACCAGCATATCGTTCATCTTATGGAAGTACATCAGTGCCACATCTGGATTGGAAGCGCTCGTTCCCTTCACGTACCATGTATGCATCAGTGAAAGATTGTAGGCTTCGCTCGCGTTAGGTGTCGGGTTTGATGATTCATTTGAGAACCAGTATGGCGTAAAGTCATTCGGGCCAGGATATTCCGATGAATTTATCGGGTTTGCCATCGGGTTAAGGTAGTCCGTAGGATACGGGTAATCAGGGGCCCATCCAAGTTCGTATATTGGCATAGGATTCTGGCCCTGTACCTGATTTCCAAGAAGTACAGGGAAGGCCGTTGGCTCTACTGGGAATGATGCACCTTTTATGAAAGAGCTGAGATAGCTACCCCACTGCTCTGCACCCGCAAGATCCGTCGGGTCTGCACTGAAGATGAATATCGGTATCTGAAGTGGAAGCCCATTATAGGTATATGTTCCGGACGAGGTAGTACTGATAAGCGGACTTCCTGATTTCGAAGCTTCTTGGTTGTATACTTTCACACCCTCTCTGAATAATGCTGCAGCTTTAGCCAGATCAAAGTACGGTACAGCACCGTGCGTACTCTCGTTTATTACAGCTTCGCTCTGGTATCCGTACATACCGAGCGGAAGCATTCCAACATATGATGAGGCAAACGTCACGTTATAGATCGAGTTCCCTATGTCCTCCCCTAGGTATTCTGATTCATTGTATGCGTAAGCAAACGCCTGCCTTATCTGAAGGACTGAGAATAATGTCTGCGGAACGTTCGCGCCCTTGTATTCTGTATTCAGCATTGTTGTGTTGATGTTAGCGTTGAAATTGTACCAGTATATTGAAAGCGTCGGGAAGAATGTGTAGTAATCCGTGTGCGTTGCGTTTAAGCTCTGAACGAGATCGAAATCACTCGATGGTATTCCGCCCGCCTGAGAGTATCCTGATTTCAACTGCAGATAACGTGTGCTTGTCTCACCGATGTACTCTATGACGACTTCTTTTATCTTAGGAGCTGGATAGTACTGGCTTGGTGGGTGGAAGTATGGATTCGCTATGAGAACGACCTCTGACGATGGTACTATGTAATCGATCTCGTATGGTCCATCGGCCATTATATGGTTAACGAAGTATGGGTTGTAGTCACTTTCCGATCCCTGTGCTTCATATGCGGCAAATCCAGCAGGATCCCACTGCAGGGCTGGCTGCGATGGCGTTGCATGTGCCTCCATCCAGTTCGCATCCATGACGAAGTCACCGGACGCCGAAAGGATTTCGTTGACCAGAGCAGGAGACATCGGGACCTGGAAGTGGAACGTTATGCTGTTCGTCGCATTGTTTACCGTCATATTCTGCGTTATGTTCCAGAAGGTATTCGTTTTGTAGTAATTCCCTGGAAGGAGATATTGAGCCTCAATCCACCCTGGAGTTCCCGGAGTACCAGAATCGAATAACAGCGTCCTTGCCATTGAGTACTCAACATCCCATGCCGTAACAGGCTGCCCGTTCTGCCATGTTGCATTCGATCTTATTGTGAACGTGTAATTTTCATACGGTGTTATATTCACTGCGTATGATGTTCCCCACGGATCGTGAACGGTGTAATTTGCATAATTATCATTAATTTCACCGTTTGCAATACTCGGCAGATTCGTAGCTAGTTCGGGTATGAATGAGGTTGAGGAAGTTCCGTTATAACCGACAAGGAACTGG
>JAVRLU010000004.1:2271-44550 GCA_031961165.1 Thermoplasmataceae archaeon | reverse complement strand
GTGTATTCCACGGATGCGGGAACAAAGAAGGATGCACCGGCATGGATCAGCAAGTCTGGAAACGAGCTTGTCGGAATATTCGATCGCCAGGGCTATTATGAGATAATGATGAAGAAGGTGAAATAAGCTTCGACATTTTTATCAAATATATTATTATTTTATATTTCCCTGAAATTTCATTTTGAATATGCCTATGAAAACACGGGCAAAAGCGATAGACTTCCACCGGTATTAATAACGGACCGGTTTCCCGCTTTCAGTACCGGAACATGTTGAACATACACTGAAACCTCAACAATAGGACATCTGAAATTTTCGAAGGTGTTGTTTTTAAATATGAATTATTCCATAAAATTAACGATTTATATATCGCTATTGAATACTTATCTGTGAATTCACTCGTTAAAAAAATTTTGATAATTGCCATTGCGATAGTCGTTATAGTGCCAGCTGTTTATTTTTCCCTTAGGTTAGACAATCAGAATGCACAGAGTAAAAACCCGCTCTATTATGTACCTGCTTCATCCGATGGCATTGGCTTTTTGCATATTAACGGCACAAGTATGTACTTATTTGAAAAAAATGGATCAGCGGCCGTTGTAACTTCATCTACTGATGCGCCTCTTTCTATGGCTTCAGCAGTGCATTCTGCCAGTGCATCACGGAATACATCAAACTATTCCAGAAATCTGTCTATTGTATCCACTTATGACGGGATAACTGTTTTTGAAATGTCAAATATTTCATTAAGTATAGCCGGAGTTTCCCTGAAAAACATCACAGTATATTTTGCTGATATGAATTCATTTATTGTACTGGGTGAAAAGGCAGCCGTTATGTACTCTATAGATGCCTATTACTCAGGATCCAATGCAATATCAGTATACGCAAATTACATCAATACATCGGCCAATATATCGCTGCATTTCAATTTCAACAAAACTTCACCGGTATCATCTGTTTCATTGAATTATAGTTATAACACTGCTTACCTATCCTTAGCATTCAACAATGTAACGTATGAGAAGCTTATTACAGCCATTCCAGAGCTTGTAAACAACGTACAGATAACATACCTGAACGGGAATTTCATGAAGCTTAGAATTACTGGCATGAATATCGGATCTTTAAGCAATATAATTAAAAATGATGTGTTATGAGCAAATTCAGCGTTGCATATTTATATTATTTCAAAAATTATTATCGATCAAGGAGCTTTTATCTTATGCTTATCCTGATAATTATAATATCAGGGATAATGACATACTTTACTTTCAGGTATCAGGACAGGCTGGGCCATTTTCTTAGTGATTTTGGCATATCTTCAGTGACTCTGGGGTTGAAGGAAAAGACTATAGAATTCTTATGGGCATTTGTGCTTGTGGATATACCTGTATATGCTGCGGTTTTCTTTGGATCGCCTTCCATCTCAAGCGAAATAGAGGACAGAACTGCATATTACATATTTTCTCTTCCAATCAGCCGGTATACCCTTCTATCGTCTAAGTACGCTGCTGCATACAGCGTAACCCTGATAATAGCCCTCATATACATGGCCGTCGAAACAGTGGTCTTTCACGATATATTCGGGGGTTTTCCCGGCATATCCATGCTTCTTTCCCTGGGGCTGCTTCTTCTGTTTATAGCATCAATATTGGCCCTGACGTTCTTTCTGAGCAGCATTTTTAACAGGAATATATATGCGTATATAACGGTGCTTATAGTATATTTCCTTGTTTTTAACGCAATAAACGTGGTAACGGACCTTATTTATGGTTATACTTCGCCGTTTCTTCTGAATAACGCGGCAGTAATCGTGATGGAGGTCTTCATAAATGATAACTTATTCGCATTTTCTAGATCGTTTTCTATAGCTCCCGCCCCTGTATCTGAAATACTGCTTTCTACCCTAATTATGGTGATATATACCGTGGTTTCCATAGCTATATCGCTCATTTTGTTCGAGAGGAAGGAGGTAAAATGACATCCATAGAAATAAATAATATAAATAAGTCATACGGTGAGTTAAAAGCGCTTTCCAACGTGTCCATAGGTGCAAAGGATCATGGATGCATTGTACTTCTTGGTCCCAACGGCGCCGGGAAAACAACACTTATGAAAATTATGACAAATATAATAAGGCCCTCAAGCGGAACTGTAAAAATAGGCGGATATGATGTCAATCAGTATCCGGAAAAGGCCTTAAGGGAAGTTGGCGCATTGATAGAACAACCTGAGTTTTACTCCTATATAACGGGTTATGAAACTCTTCTTTTCACGTGCAGAATAAAGGGCATGGAAAAGAACAGATGCTTTGAGGAAGTTAAGAGAGTATCAGAAGAAACGGGATGCAGCGGGTACATTAACAGAAATACGAGGGAATATTCCAGAGGGATGAAGCAGAGGACCGGACTCGCATCTGCATTGATAGGAAACCCTGAAATCATAATACTGGATGAGCCAACATTCGGCCTGGATCCGGAAGGTATGAAGCAGATCCGGGATATAATAGGCAATTTAAAAAAGGATCATCTTGTAATACTGAGTACCCATCTGATTTACGAGGCTGAAGCTCTGGCTGACCGTGTCATTATAATAAACCACGGAAAGATTCTCTATGACGGTACTTTTGACATTCATGATATGATTAAAATTACTGGCAATATAAAAGCCGAAAATATACCGAAGGATATGGTACGTGAATTTTACTATGAAAATGGAAGCCTGATAGTTAAGAAGATGGAAGGCGTAAAAAATTCCGATTTAATAAGGGAGCTCATGAATAATGGGTCTGAAATCGATACATTGGATTATTACAACGATCTTGAGACTCTCTATATGTCTGAAATAGAGAAAATTCAATGACTTATTTTTCGGTATTGAATTTCTTTTAGATATTATGGAATAGTTAAATTACGCATGAAAATCGTCCCTATTATGGATAACTTCCCGGGTTATCCATCCATAACCTCCCTTCACTTTTCATAAATATCTGTATAAAGTTATGCTGATATCTTAAGGCCGTTCATTCTTCTTCTATTGCCTATGAATCCGATTATGTTTACGTAAGTTCTGAGGGGCTTTCCACGCAAATCTATCGTCATATACGAAAAGATACGGTGATCAATACCGTTTCATCTTTACCAGGAACTGTATCGCTTTATTGTTTATGTGCTGGAACTATCCATTACGATCATGATTGCTTTTGCCTTCTATCATCTTCATGTTTAAATCATTTTTATGTGGAAGATTGCCAGCAGAAACACAACCTATCCCATATACAGGATCTTTCATTGCTTTCGATAGGTTTCTATGAGTCCTGCTTATCCGCATCTTTTTTGATTCCAGATATCCCTGTATCGATAGTTCTGCTATTCCTATAATTCCTCACACATTCATGGTCTTTTCAAAGCCAGATCTTTTCTTCCACAACCCTTTTTCCAAGTACCATGGATAGATCCCATTCCCTATCTCAAAGTTACGTCTCTCGATATTTTTTCATGAAAAGGGCTACACGCAATCTGCATGAAAGATCGTTCAACATGCCGGATATATCCAGGAATTTTTCCCGCGACCTGTCAATCAGTTCATCCTATCCTATTATCTCATATAATATATTAAATAATTAATAATATTACAGTTATACTGATTATAGATATACACTGGGGTTTCAGGTATAATCTGGCATGCCAGGTATTCATGAACAACTGAATCGTATAAGAAAAGTCAGATGGTATCCATAAAAAAGCGATAGGTTTTGATTTTCCATAAAGCTTATGTTTTAATTGTGGTTATAGTTAACAATGGATTTATATGTGAACTTTGAGATTGCCGAGAAATACAGGAAGATTGCCGAGGAAATGCTAAAAGGGGTAAAGATAGCATATTATCCGGATAATCTTGACGCTGATATAGTGCTTGTCAAGAATAATATAAGTATAGGAAAAAATACAAAGATGATCCAGACAATAAGCGCCGGCGTTGATCATCTAGACCTAAGAAATATTCCTGAGAATATAGTTGTTTGCAGCAATGCGGGAGCCTATTCAAAATCTGTGGCTGAGCATGCATTCGCCCTGATTCTTTCAAAGGCGAAGAACGTAATAGAGAATGATCGAAACATGAAGGCCGGTAAGTTCATACAGAATCCTACATTCATGCTAAATTCGAAGGTAATAGGCATTATGGGATACGGCGGGATAGGGAGGGAAATAGCGAGAATTTCCCATGCCTTTGGCATGAAGGTAATATCCTTTGGCCGCGGTTCTGGAGATGAGAATACCGACGAGTACTATACGGACATATACCCGCTGCTTGATAAATCGGATATACTTGTCCTGAGCCTTCCATTAACGGAAAAGACAAAAAATATAATTGACTATGAAAAGCTGAAGCGGATAAGGAAGGCGAAGATGCTTGTAAACATAGCAAGATACGGGCTGGTAAATAAGGATGACATGATCCGGTTTCTTAATGAGAATCCAGATTTTTATTACCTCTCAGATGTATGGTGGGATGAACCAAATATAAGGGATACGGACATAAAAAACACAATACTTTCTCCCCATGTTGCCGGCGGGATGTCTGGGGAAATAATGGAAACGGCATACAGGACCGCATTCGAAAACATTCGCAGATTTATTGAAGGAAAACCGGAAAATATAGTAAGAAGAGATGAATATTCATATGGTACTGGCAGGTTTGCCGGGGTATGACATGATCGGCGTAAAATACGTTCACAGGATAAATGTAGACGAATACGTCGTCGAGAGGAAACTTTCATTCATATCCGAGTACGAGGATCAGCAGAATATATCAGATTCTGTCAAAAGTATAACGGAGATAGCGGAAGAGATAGGTTATCCATATGAAATACTGATATCAGCAGCCAGATCAAGGCATGACAGGGTTATTGACGGCCTGGCCTGTTGCGGAAGCGTAAAAGTGATATTTCACGAAAGAAAGATGCGAAGCGAGGGATTAAACCAATGCCTTAGAGCCAGCACCGGATCCCATATAATTGTCTTTGATGCGGGGAAGATATATGATTTGCGGTATGCAGACATCATTCACGGATACATTGCCCTGAATGAAAATAAGCCCATCATGAGCGAACTGGTTGCCTTCCCAAAATCCGTTGCAGTCCAATCCGGCGGCTGGAGGAATCTCGTATCAGGAGAAGATATAGATCTTCTGTCCAGGCTTCAGGTGAATTATGGCATCATCGCATTTCCACTGGAATCCCTGCATAGCATGGATATTGAAAAATTCATATACAATGGGGAATATGCACTGAGGGAGCGTATTCTCAGGACAAGGGATGCGCTTATAGCCCTGAATTTTAAATTCAATGATATAAAGATGGTGCTGAAGATCGTTGGCAGGGATCATAGCGCTGCTGCAATTATCGTTTACCTTTCAAAAATATTCGGATTCGTATCAAAGGTCAAGCCATACGACAGGCACCGTAATAATTATGTTTCACTCATGGAAAGCCTTATTGAATCAATACTTGTAAGTGAATACGAGCAGGTTGGCGGCTTAGACATAAAACCTTCTTTCTCGGTTTCTGCAGGTACGAGGGAATACCTATCGAAAAAAAGTGATATATGGAATGCAAGGAGTACCGATCTTTCGGAGATAATAGAATAAATTTTATACATGCTTTAACGATGTTCATAATTAAGGCACCCTTATGGGGCCGTTCATATCCCCAAAGCGCAACATATATTCGATATGCCTGATTATCTTATCCATAAATACCATAAGAGATAAGAATGCCATGGAAGACCGTACTGAACGCCTTTCGTTCAGGGAGTATGGATACATATGCCGGAAATGCTTGAAAGTTTAGAACTGTTGAAAATGCCTGATATAAAAGGTGAAACGGAACATGCTTTTCAGAAGGGGCGGATATGAATGGATAGATTCATATATCCATTTTCAGCTGTCGTCGATGAGGAAAAGCTGAAAAAAGCGCTTCTTCTAAATGCAGTTGATACAAGGATTGGCGGTGTCCTTATAAAGGGGCCAAAGGGAGTTGCCAAATCAACCACGGCAAGGGCTCTCGCGAATCTTCTCCCTGATATAAGGGTTGTAAAGGGCTGTCCTTTTAAATGCGATCCTGACAGCTACGAAAGCATGTGTGACGAATGCAGAAAAAAGTACAGGGAAGGGAGAATTGAAGTTGAGACGCGCAAAATGCCCTTCATAGACATGCCGGTCAGCGCTACCCTTGACAGGGTTGTTGGAACACTTGACATAAAAAGGGCCGTTAAGGAGGGAATAAGGGCACTTGAAACCGGCCTTTTAGGTGATGCAAACAGGGGGATACTCTACATAGATGAGGTCAACCTTCTTGATGATGCGGTTGTAGATGCAATACTTGATTCTGCAGCGTCCGGAGTTAACCTTGTGGAACGCGAGGGCATATCGGTTTCACATCCAGCCAGGTTCATACTAATCGGAACCATGAATCCTGAGGAGGGTGATTTGAGGCCACAGCTCAGGGATCGTTTCGGTCTCTCCGTTGAAGCTACCCAGCCGGATCATATTGAAGATTTAATAGAAATATCTGACAGAATCGAAGAATTTGACCGGAATCCTGCGGCTTTTATCAAAAAATATTCAGAAAAGGAAGACGATCTTAGAAGGAAAATAATGGATGCTAAGAAGATACTGCAATGTGTTTCCATAAGCCCTGATCTGAAGGCGTTTATTGCCGATACGGTTATAAAACTGCAGGCCGGAAATCGGGCCATGATAGTTTCAGTTAAGGCCTCAAAGGCAATAGCCGCACTTCAGGGCAGGAAGGCTGTAAATATAGATGATGTCAGGGAAGCGCTTGAATTCACGCTCGGACACAGGGCAAAGGATACAAGGATGATCAGGGCCACTATCGAAAGGGAATCGAAAATTCTTGAAACAAGGAGTGCAGCCTCAGGAAATGGCGAGGGAGAGGAAGATTCATCAATTTCAGATGCCGGAAAGAATAATGAAAGGGAGGATTCCGGCATAATAAAGGAAAATGTGAACATGGCCCTTGATGAGGAGGGCAAACACTCCGGAAGATCCGGCTTATCGGATTTTTTCAGGGAATCCGGCACAAAGGATGGCAAAAAGATTGATTTTCACTCATCATTCGTGAACATGGCCCTTGATGGAAGGAGGAAACTCAGGTATGAGGATCTAAAATTTGTGATGCCAAAGTCCAGGGCATCTGTACCTGTGATTCTGGCCCTCGATGCAAGCAGATCAATGGAAACCCAGAGGAGGATAGAGATAGCACGCGGCCTTGCCCGTTCCATACTGCTTTCCGCTTACAGGATAAGGAGCCGGCTTGCGTACATAACATTTTCAGGGTCAAACTGTATTCTTCAGCAAAATTTCACGCGCGATCTTGATGCCATAGACAGAAAGATAGTTGCCACAAAAGCATATGGAAAGACTCCGCTTGCTGCGGCACTGAAAATGATCTACGATCTTTCTAACAGCGTTGAGGAAAAGACAGTATCAATTCTCATAACGGACGGGAGGGCGAATGTTCCCATAAGGGGAAATGTAGAGGAAGAAATCATTGAATGGTCCAGAAAGCTGAAAAATGTTACCGATCTTTTTCTCATTTCGTCTACATTTGGATCAGAAAAATTCATGCCTTCGTATAATGAGGAGATATGCACCAATTCCGGAGGAAGGTTAATCGATATGCCGAGGGATGGAAGTGGCGTTGCAATATATTCCGGCTTCAGGCATTTCTGAAAGGCCTTGTTCTGCCCTTTCAAATATCCGTTTTTCTGATAAGGATATGTCAGGATTGAAATGGATCGGGTTATGAATAATTATTGAATATTTTTAGGTCCCTATCGATCATCTCATAAGGATATTTTACATATATAAAAATTGATAAATAGTATTACAGAGATGAAATAAATACTATAAATATTTTTGAAAAACAAGGGTCTCTTCGTTCTATACAGGCAGGAAAACTCCTTTTTCTCGACATGATAGAGGCACGGTATAACCTTTGCGTGTGATATTAAAGTTATAAAAAATTGAAACTTCAATTACCGTGTTTATGAAAAAATTCCGGGATTTTCTTCTAAAGCGGAAAATTCCATAAAAACGATCGATTATTAATTCGACTGGTAAAATATATATGGTTGTAAATAGTTAAAAAAAGCTAATAGTTAAATACTTTTAACTAATTCAGGTTAATGACAATTGAAGAACTTAAAAATGCATTTCAGGGTCTCTCCTATGAAGTCATGTTCTACAGAGAAGAGATTCTCAAGAAGGAGAACCTGTCATTTTCAGGATATTTCATTTTATCCTACCTGGAAAAGAGAGGCCCGAGCAAGCCCTCAGAGATCGCTGCCAAGTTCGGAATCACCAAGCCTTCTGTTTCTCATATAGTTGATCTTCTTGCCGGCCGGAAGTTTGTTGAAAGGGCATATGATCCTTCTGACAGGAGGACAACATACATTACGCTTACAGATGAAGGCCGGAAGCTTCTTCAGCGCTTAAATAACATAAGTCCCATATATGAAAAGGCCTTCGATGGATGTGATTCCGAATTCCAGGAAAAGCTGGTATCGATAATAGAAAAGCTGTCGGATTTCATTCACGAACTCAGGAGTGGGGTGATAGATGATGGAAGAACAGGTTTACAATCGAAAATACGCTAATTTTGTTATGGCTCTCCTTGCCATGATCATTGTTGCCGTCATGTACGTAGAAGGTATGCTTACGCCTTCGTTACCATCAATTGCAGAAGGATTCAATATTACCGTTGGGCAGGTAAGCCTCGTTCTCTCAGCGTATCTTATATCCGGTGTGGCACTCAGCCCTGTTGTAGGAAAACTGGCCGATATCTATGGCAAAAAGAAGATGATGTCCATCGTAATGATCATTTATGCTATAGCGGTATCCGTTACAGGATTTTCTCCAAATTTTACTTTCATGGTTATTTCCCGTACGGTTCAGGGCGTTGGATTGACAATTATGCCCCTCGGAATGTCCCTGATAAGGGAAGAGTTCCCGAAGGATATGGTTCCCAGGGCCCAGGCACTGATAAGTGGCATGTTCGGGGCAGGTTTCGCAATAAGCCTTCCACTTGGATCGCTTATATCGAATACGTACGGCTGGAGATGGACATATCATTCTGCCATTCCATTCATTGCCATGCTCGCAATCATAACCATACTGAAAGTTCATGAATCAAGGTACAGGAGACCTGACGTAAAGGTGGATTACATCGGCGCAGTCGCCCTTGCGGTACCGCTGGCAATGGTTGTTCTTGCCCTTTCGGAAGGATCTGAATGGGGATGGAGATCGCCACTCTTTCTCGGTATGGCAATAGCAGGCATGCTTCTGTTTATCCCGATGTTCCTCTATGAATCCCGTTACCACAGGAAGGGGGGCGAAGCAATTTTTGATACGAAACTGCTATCGGAAAGAAATGTGCTTATAACAAACATAACACTCGCTGTAGCAGGCATGGGTACATACCTTTCTATGCAGGCGCTCTCATATAAATTCGAGACACCCTCGCCTTACGGGTTCGGGCTCTCAATATTCAACACAGGGCTTTCAATGGTAGCATTTGCAGGTGGAATGATAATATTCGCAATCATCACTGGAAAAATCATTTCCACCGTCGGTATAAAGCCGCTTGCAATAACCGGTGCATCAATTTCTGCAATCGGATTCTTTTTGCTGGCTCTGTCTCCCGGTTACATGATGACGTTGATAGACGAGGTAATAATAGGTGCCGGAATGTCCGTGATGAATGCATCGCTCATAAATCTCCTTGTCCTTTCAGTTGAAGCAAGGAACATGGGGCTTGCAACATCAATGAACAGCACTTTCAGGTACCTGGGAAGCAGCATCGGTGCACCTGTGGCCGGGGCTATTCTCTCCGCGTTTGTGGTGACCGAAGTGGTGCAAACCCGATCAGGTACACTGAATTTCTCTTTTCCGGATACAACCGCTTATTTCTACGCCTTCGTTATAGGTGCTATCTTCTTTATCGTATCTGCGATCCTCGTTCTCTTTGCGAGAGAGATGCTTGGAAAGAGAACGTACGGTCAGGATGCAGAAAAGACGAGTAGAGAGACTGGAAAACCATACGATATTCACAAGGAGGCCCGGAACGATTAGAACCAAGCGGCAATAAAAACGTATAAACCGGGGGATTATTCATTTTTTGAATCCCTATTTTTCGATTAAACATAATAAACGGATACGCAGGAAGCTGTATTCATTGGATATAATTCTCAATAGCGGACTTTTAGCTTAAGCCTTTTCGAACTGGAATTATCCTTCTCCGTCGTCCGGAAACTTTCCTGAACGCAGATGTTCGGCGAATATGCGGATGATTGTGGAACAGTTGTTTAAAAAAAGAAATAGCAAAAAATATATACATTTCCGAAATCAGCGTGAACATATGATCGAACATCTGTTCGGAAAGAACAGTCAATATACAGAAAAATACTCAGTAGAACAGGTCCCAGAAAATAAGAGAAACAGTAAACCATCCTCTGTGTTCTTCATATGGTTCGCATCAAACCTTACCGTTGGGGATTTTGCTATAGGGTTCATACCGGTAAGCCTTGGCCTTTCTTTATACTATTCACTTATCGCCATTGTATCGGGAACAGTTGCTGGAGGCGTGCTTCTCTCAATGATGAGCGTACTTGGCCCCAGGACAGGACTGCCACAGATGGCTATTGGCAAGCAGTCGTTCGGCATAAGGGGTGGATCATTTCTTTCCGCACTTCAGTGGGGGAACACCGCAGGGTGGCTAACAGTAAACGTGATACTTGCATCATTTGCGCTCTACATTGCAACTGACGCATCGTATTATGTGATCATACTTGCCATAGTTCTTATAGTCGCCCTTACATCCCTGATCGGATACAGGGCAATCAGGCTTTTCGAGAAGGTCATGTCATTTGTAATTGGTTTAATGTTTGTTTTTCTGGTTGTTTTCCTTCCTGTTCGTAATATCGGCATGATTTACCATGCGATCCCCGTCATGCCCGTACCTGAAATATTTGGCATAACGTTTGCAGCATCATTTTCATATATAATGTCATGGGGACCATACGCATCGGACTATTCGAGGTATATAAGCAAGGATGCCCCGGCAGCATCAACGTTCCTGTATACCCTTATCGGTTCATCATCTGCGACTATATTTGCTGAAATAGCTGGGATTATAGTTGCAGTGCTCTCAAAAAACCCTTCAGGAAATCCTGCCATGGACCTTTTTTCAGTTATGGGGCCATATGCAATAGTCGGAATGATGTCGCTCTTTCTTGGCGGTATAGCCGCCAATGCAATAAACCTGTATTCAAATTCCCTCTCCTTCATATCAATAGGGATAAAGGTGAAAAGATTTGTCCCGGTAATAATAGCGTCTGCATTTTCACTTATACTCGGGATCATAGGTTTCAGGATATTCTACCAGTTTTATGAGACATTCCTCTTCATGCTTGATTACTGGATAACTCCATGGATAGCCATACTGATCGCAGATTTTTTCATAGTAAATAGAAAGAGTAAATTCAGCGAGAGGAAAATACCGTTGATAAATAAAGCCGGCATATTTTCATATTCCGCTGCGCTGCTAGCTTCAGTTCCCTTCATGGCCCCGTCAGGAATATTTGAATTCCCGATTGCCAGGATGATCGGTGGTGTCGATATAAGCTATTTTGTATCATTCTTCCTTGCAATGGCACTATATCTGTCATTTTCGAGATATTCGAAAGAACACGGTGCATGAAACTTAAGCCCTATTATTAACTATACCTAATAAATTTTTATATCGTATCTCTATAACCTGCCCATGATACTGAGCGATAAAGCAATAAGGTCAATGGCGGAAAGCGGTATTCTCATTTCAGAAAATTACAGTGAAGAATCGCTTACTCCAAACGGCTATGATCTCAGGATAAACGAAATAATGTATGGCGGAAATACCCATGAAGAAGTTTTGGTGAAAACAGGCGGGCAGTTCTTCATATCAACTGTGGAAAAGGTGAAGATGCCGGAAAACATTGCAGGGATGCTATGGATCCGATCCTCTTATTCCAGGAAGGGCCTTTTTGGGTCATTCGGCTTTGTTGATGCGGGATTTGAGGGCAGGCTGACGCTTTCCTTCTTCAACGCAGGACCGGAAATAACAGTGAAGGAAAATGATCGCATAGTGCAGATGGTCTTCATCAGGATGGAGGAAAGTGCGGAGAAAACATACGATTTGAGGTCCGGAAATTACCAGAACTCGGATGGAATTAAATTAGGATAAACATATATTTGAGTTTTTAATGAAGAACCATGGAAACAAGAAAATGTTCTGATTCGGAAGTTTTCGTCCAGAGAATGGTCATGCCGGAGGACATGGATGTTTACCAGTTCCTCTACGGCGGCAGGCTTGTGGAATGGATAGATAACGCAGCATCGATAGTTGCCACGAAGCACTGCAGGAAAAGGACGGTTACAGGAAGCATAGATTCACTGTTTTTCTTACTGCCGATACACCTCGGTGATATAGTGATTATGCACGGTTTTATAAACTATACGACTAAATCAACCATGGAGATTGAGATAGATGTCATAAAGGAAGACAGCCTTACAGGAACCAGGAAATACGCAACCAAGGCTTACCTTACCTACGTTGCAATAGATTCAGACGGGAGGCCAACAGAGATACCCCAGATAGCTCCACAAACCGATGCAGAAAAGAAGAGGTACTCAGATGCTGAAAATAGGGCCGCAGAAAGAAAAAAGAGGCTCGAGATCATCAAGCAGCAGCTCGCGAATACCCCGATATAATTTTATACATCTATTCTATCTATTTAATGAATGTCACTTAGTTCAATAATTGCAAAAATTTCTATTATGGCCAGCGGGGGCGCGACACTTTCCGGTCTGATGGGAAGGGCTGAAACTGTAATCATATCAGTTTCTGCTGTTGTGATATCAATTTTATGGATACCCATAGCCCTTGAATTTTTCAGCTCAGATGAATCCAGGAGGTACAGCGCGCGAATCAGGCTTAAGAATGCCACTATAGGAACGATCATATACGTAATGGCGGTCAGCGGTGTCATTTATGCACTCTTCAATTACATCGTATCGGGATAGCCTTGATGATATCCTCCGTTATTTCAGGGATAATTTCATCGATTATATCGATATATATTTCTATACTGGATCCCCTCTGGATATATACCGTGAAGTTTGGCCTCGATCCGGCCAATGCATACGGGATCTTTTTGAATCCGCCTGCCGGATACGTACAGTTCTATGATTTTCTTTTCCAGAATATAATGACCGGCATCGCTTCCCTTGCAATACTTTTATTTGCACTCCTGTTTCTTTACGAATCTGTATACAAAGGCATCTCTTATTATGGAACCCTGTTCAGGATATTTTTTTCGCTTTTCCTTTCCTATTTTTCCATGAAAATTTCATTCATCATAATATATGCGGGCCTTGCCATTTATTCGACTGTATGGAATATCGATCCAGGATCATGGTATTCCATGTTTTCAATTACGGGAATACTATCGGAAATAAGCGGCACAGGATACGGAAACGTTTTAAATATCCTGGATTTCCTCTTTCTAACGACATATTTTATCTCAATATCCTCGCTTCTCTTCATCCTTCTCCTTAGGGAAGCGGCCATAGCTCTTATAATCGTCATAATGCCCATTTTCTCAGCACTGGCTGTATTCGATGCCGGGAAAAAAATTGCGGCAAGGCTGTATGCTATCCTGATAGAATTCTCAATCTTTCCCGTTTTCATACTGATTGATCTTTATCTTGTGCATATATTTGCAGGCATGTTTGCGATGCAACTGGCCCTGTTCGCCCTGGCTCCGGCAGTTCCGGCGCTTCTGTTTCCTGAAACTGTAGTTCACGGCTTCCGCATGAAATCATTTGATTTTGTGGGTTATTTTTCACGAATAGGAAAACAGAGGATTACTGCAGGACTTGAAAATGCAGAATCCGGCGTCAGGAAAAATTCGATTGACTGGGATTCCATAATGAAAAAGGATTTCGAATACAGGAGGGATGAAAACTGAAGGCCAGCGGAAATCTCGAAATGCACAAACCACTCATATTCGGTGTCAGTTTCATCCAGTTTTCAGTCTTCTTCGTAATGCTTTCCGCTGCAATAGTACTGTTCCAGTTCATCGGCTTCCTATCGCTGATCCTGGCCCTTCCTGCGCTGATCATATTCTTCGCCGGCAGATCAGGAATCAGGCTTAAAAAATTCTATTTTCCGGTGGCCGGATCGGAATCAAAAATCCGCATGGATTTGAATTTTGAAGGAAACGAGAAGAAACCGATTGTTGAAATTTCTAACTTCAAGGGGGCATTTTATGAGATTATTAATGATTTCAACGAGGCTGAAACGGATCCTGAAGTGCTAATTTCAGCACTGAACAGGGCACTTCTGAACATAAGGTGTGCCATATCAGTATACGCTCTGCCGTATACGTGCGGGGAATGCATGGAAATACCGGGATCTGTGGATTCCAGCATAAGGGAAAGCCTTTGTGGCAGCAAATATTTTTACAGAACGTTTATTTTTCTCTACACATCCGGGAAAAATCCGGAAATAGAGATCCAGAGAGATGAGGATATTTTAAGATCGTCAACAGAGGGTGCAATGATTATGAGACGTGTTGATGGCAGTGAAGCGGAAGGCATAATGAAGAGAATTGGTGAATAGACGATGCTTTTCAGGTACAGAAGGAAGAAACACTACCTTGAGGGATCACAATTCTTCCAGATGCTGAGGCTTTCAGATTCCAGATCGGATTTTAAAAAGCCATATACAAGAATTGTTGAATCCGTCGGATTCCCGGTTATCATAAAATACAGTGCTGAAAGAGTTGAAGAAGAAAGGGCGATAGCTGCCCTCGAAAGAAAGAAGGCGGAAATATCCGTGGATATAGCTGAAAACAGGGATCACGGCAAAAGGCGGAAGGACCTTACCGATCTTATGGAAGACGCTGATCGCGAGCTTTACATGGTCAGGAAGGGCGAGGCAAAGCTTTTCAGGGTATCACTTTCATTCAAGGTACTATCCAGCAAGCCATACGAACTCACCGAAAACTCGAAAAAGATAAGGCTTTACATGGAAATGGCCCGTATGAAGCTGTCAGAATCTTCAACCACAGGCACCGCCAAGGCTTTCGCAAATCCAGTCGAAAACCATGGAAACTATCTAGCAGACGGATTCACTGCATCGTATTTCATGCCGCTTTTCTTTTCGAGGCCCATGCGTTCCGGAACATTTATAGGAATAGAAGAAGTCAACAGGCGCCCGTACCTCTTTGATCCATTCTCCGGGAGTTCCTATAACGTTCTGGTTTTAGGCCAGACAGGATCCGGGAAATCATTCTTTGTGAAGCTCTTTGTCCACCGATCAACGGGAAACAGGATTATGATACTCGATCCGCTTAATGAATATTTTTGCGCTGAAAATGATAAAGAATGTATGGAGATCAATCTGAACGATGGTGATTATATTGATTTTTTATCGTCCATGATCAATGACGGAGAATCAGTATCGCTTGCCGCGTCCATGCTGGCTTCAGTGCTGAATGCCGGTTATAACGATATGGTTCATGATCTTCGCATCTATCTTTCGTTGCCATCGGATCACTCTGTCATAGGGTTCCTCAATTCATTCTTCACCAGGAAAGGCGATAAAAATTTATCAAAACTGGTAAATACAATATTCAGGCGAAAGATAGAATTATCAAACGAGAAGATGATAATAATAAAGTACAGGCCCTATGCCGAGGAGATATCGAATTTTCCGCAGATCATGCCGCTGGCGTTCTCACTCTTCTTCATGGTTACGGGAAGAGGAAGAAAATCAATAATAATGGAAGAGGCCGGTACGCTGATGTCCTCGGAAAAAGAATCATCGATACTTGCAAATATGGTAAGGCATTCCAGGCATTTTGAAACATCCATAATGCTGATATCGCAGGCACTAAACGATTTCCTCTCACATCCTGATATTATTGAAAACAGCAGGAACGTATTCCTGTTCAGGCAGTCTGAGCCTGAAAATAAGGGGATCTGGAATAATTTCAAGAATTACGGAGACCTTCCGTCACTTCAGGGAGGAACCGGTTATCCGTATTCAGAATGTTACCATGTGAATGGCAAAATTATCTCAAAGATAATGGTAGTTGCCTCAGAGAATGAAAGAAAATTTATTGATTTTCGGGAATCCTCGATGCGAGAATCCCGAGAACCCCAAACACAACAAGGACTACGGTAAATGAATAAAGCCCTATGTCTGTCCATGCGTTATAAAGTATCGACCATGAAAGATAAAAAGCTATGCCAATAAACAGCAGAATAAAACCTACGACTCTGTTCCAGCTCTCCATTGGCAATCCATATAAAATCTATATTAATATTTTTCTATTCGTCGATTCCGGGTAATTATTTGTTTAGAACCAATTTTACAATAGGTATTTCTGCATTCTGATCGGATGAAACTTTAAATCATGGTCTCAATTGATTATAAAATGGCACGGGTGATTATATGGTAGTCATTGGATTAGATGTGGGATATGGAGATACAAAGGTAATAGGCCTTGACGGAAAACGGTTGATATTTCCTTCCAGATGGGCTATAACTGAAACCGAATCCTGGGGTATAGGCGGCAAGATCCCTGTACTCAGCACGGATGGGCAGACAAAGTTCATATATGGCAAATATGCGAGTGGATCAAACATACGCGTTCCACAGGGAGACGGGCGCCTCGCGAGCAAGGAGGCATTCCCTCTCATAGCCGCAGCTCTCTGGGAAACAGGTATACAATCCGACGGAACTCCAGCTGATATTGTTCTTGGAAGCGGGACTCCTCTGGGAACATTTGATCTGGAAGTAAAGGCGGCGAGAGAAGCACTGGAAAACAAAACGATCACGATTACAGGCCCTGAAGGGGAAACAAGGAGTTTCAAAATAAACAGGCTCATAATGAGGCCCCAGGGTGTGGGTGCTGCCCTCTATCTCCTCGGGAAGGGCACAATAACGCAGCAGCCCGGATACGGTGTCGTAATAGATGTCGGTTCCCGTACAACTGATGTTCTTACAATAAATCTTGAGGATATGGAACCTGTGATAGAAATTTCGTTCAGTCTTCAGCTTGGAATAGGAGATGCGGTTTCAACACTGTCAAAGAAGATAGCCAAGGAAGCCGGTTTCGTACTCCCGTTTGATCTTGCCCAGGAAGCGCTGTCAAAACAGATAATGTTCAGGCAGAAGCCGGTTGGCGGCCCTGAAGTAGCCGAGCCTATCCTGAATGATCTTGCAAGCAGGATAATTGAGAATATAAGGATTAACATGAGGGGGGAAGTTGACAGGATAACTAACCTGATCCCGGTTGGCGGAGGATCAGCCCTGATCGGGGATAAATTTGATGAGATTGCCCCGGGAACAACAGCAAAGATCCCCCCGGAGGATCTGCAGTTCGCAAACGTTCTCGGCTACCGCGACGCGGCAGAAAGATCGACTTGAAGACCCTTATGGAGAACGTGAGGATAGAGATAGATCTCAGCGAAGATGAGAAAAGAATACTTGATGTGATCAGGGTAAGTAGCGAAAGTTATGAAGATACGGTAAAACGTATCATACAAAATTATTTTGAATACCAGCTGGTTAAAAACTCAATAGACGAAATGCAGGCAAAAATAATGGAAATATACAAGGAAGTTGTCTATTCAAGGATAACCAAAAGAGTTGAATCCACCGGACAGAGAATACCAGAGGATACCTCTAAAATAAGCTACAAGGATGATCTCGTGGAAGCTCTGAAGAGGAACCTTGAAAGCATTTGGAAATGATTTCCAGGATTCATTAAAAAATATTTAATTGCATACAGCTTATACAATAGGGATAATAGAAACAGTATTTATATAAATAAAATGATATTCGATCAGCAAATTCTTTTCTTTAGTATATGTTTTTCATTGCCATACCGGGTTCCTGTTCCTGATAAACCTGCCATCGTTGAGTTCCCTTAAGGCCTCGCTTAATTCTTCACGTGTATTCATTACAATTGGCCCGTACCATGCAACCGGTTCACCCAATGGCCTTCCTGCCAGTACCAGAATACGGGACCGCGTTATGCTTTTAATCATTACTTCTTTGCCTTCCCTTGAAAGCACGTATCCTGATCCGGCCCTCATAGCAGTTTTCCTGCAAACGGCTTCGCCCTCAATAACATAAACGATGGCAGTGTAACCCTCAGGCAAATCCGTTCTGAATTCAGAATTTTCTTCAACCTGGACATCAAGATAATACGGATCGATGAACGATGAAAGTGAATAATCAAAATCGCTGTTAAGGGCTCCATCCACATTCATGAACCTCCCGCTTACTATCCCGATCCTGTTTCCAGATGGATCTTCAACGAACGGTATTATATTCTTCCTGATTGAACGGTATGAAGGGTCCGACATCTTCAGGGAAGAAGGCATATTTATCCATATCTGCATTCCGGAATTTGCCGTATCGGAAAAAGGATTGAGAATCTTTCCAGTATCGAATCCTTCCGGTTTTGGCATCTCCTCATGAAATATCCCGCTTCCTGCGGTCATCCACTGGATCTCTCCGGGATATATGGTACCCCTGTGGCCTTCGCTATCTTCATGGTTTGTTTTCCCCTTAAACTGGTAAGTTACTGTTTCTATGCCCCTGTGAGGATGCCAGGGGAAACCCCTGATGTAATCTTCCATGTTATCGGATCCAAAGTGATCCATAAGTAAAAAAGGATCGGTGATGCTGGAGGTTTCCTGGCCGCCGAAGATCCTCCTAAGCTTCACACCGGCACCGTCATAAGCGTAGGATCCATCGAGTACATACATCACGCTTTTGATATTTTCTGGCATTCCATCATCACTTTGATTCCACCATCTCAAGGGAGACCTCTATTTTAACGGTATCGCCTACCATTATACCCCCGTTGTCCAGTGCCATCTGCCATGTAAGGCCAAAATCCCTCCTGTTTATGGATGAATTTGCAGAGAATCCAAACCTGTTGTTTCCATACGGATCTTTGACGCTGCCTCCGAATTCGCCGTCAAACTTAACATCCTTTGTTACATCCTTTATTGTTAAATCCCCGTGGATTTCGTATGTTCCATCGCCTGTTTTCCTGATGCTTTTTGATACAAACTTTATTGCAGGATATTTTGAAGTTTCGAAGAAGTTTTTGGACCTCAGATCATCATCCCTCCCTTTTTCTCCGGTGAAAACACTCTGTACATCGATGTTCACGGTCACATTGCCCAGTTCTATCTTATCGGGTTCTCCCTGGAATATGACTTCGAACTTGCCAAATTTCCCTCTTACTTTGGATACCATCATATGCCTTACGACAAATTCTATAGATGAATGCGCTTCGTCCGATTTCCATTGCTTTAAAACTTCCATTTTTTCACCAACTATATTTTGTAAAGCGAGTATACGATCAATACTTAAATACTTTAAATAACTTCATGGTAAGTAGATATCAATGGGTTTAAAAGGTGATACATTGCAAAACCATGAGGTGTGTCCAATAGTGGAGGCAATAAGGCAGGTCGGAAACGAATGGAGCCTGATAATAATACGATACTTGAGCGATCATCCAATGGGTTTCAACGATCTTCTCAGGTCTGCAGAAAACATCAGTCCGAGGACGCTTTCACAAAACCTGAGGAAACTTGAGGAAAAGAATATAATAAGGAGGGATATTGTCAGCACCAGGCCATTCAAGGTCAGTTATAAGCTCACGGAGAAGGGTACGGATCTCACGAACGTGCTATCAGACCTTAAGGACTGGGGAATCAGATGGATAACGGGAAATGGCCAGGAAATAACCGATACTGAAAAATAGGCATCTTCAGGTATATAATATTCAGGTATCCACTTTTTCAGGATGCTGATCGTATCTTTGAGTTAAATTTAATATTGTGTGAGTGATATCGAAAATAAGTCATGCATATGTGCTTTAAATCATGAATATGATTAAAGTACGTGTGTAAATGGAGCTTAAGTAGTGATAATAATGGCTAAGATGCTTGTGATGGTAATAACGGGAAAAGAAAATATCAATACTGAAATGGTTGCATTCAGTTTTGCCATAAATTCAGTCCAGAATGCAGGCGCAACGGTGGAGATGTTATTCCTGGGGAGGGGCGTTGAAGCTGTTCTCCAGAACCAGAACAATTCAGCTGCATTTGAAGACCATGTGAAGAAGGCAAAATCGCTTGGAATAGAAACCAAGATCTGCCTGGTGAGCATGAAATCTCTCGGGATAAGCGATGAGATGATATTCCCCGGCATAGAAAAGGTGATGGGCGGGGTGGAAACTAATAAAAAGATTGATGAAGGATACCAGGTAATAACATTTTAAGATGGTTGTATGATAATAACTTTAATACAGTACATATTTTCCGTAATATCCGGGGTCATAGTCGGGTTCTCGCTGGGCCTGATAGGCGGAGGCGGATCCATACTGGCAATACCACTCCTGATATATTTCGTGGGCATAGACAGGCCCCATCTTGTGATAGGGACAACGGCGCTTGCTGTAGGAATAAATGCGTTTATAAACGTTTACAGCCATTTCAGGAAGCATAACGTGAGGCTTAAGATAGGGGGCATATTTTCAATTTTTGGTGTAATAGGGGTTCTTATAGGGACAACGCTCGGCCTTTTAACCCCCGGCGAAGAGCTGCTCTTCATATTTTCGTTCCTTATGATGATTATCGGTATCTACATGTTCGTAAGCAAATGCAAGGCAAACTGTGAAGAAAAACCCGTTCCTGATAAGGATAAGGAAACGCCTAAAAAAACAAAATACTCAAAAACATCCATATTTGGCTTACTGGCAGGGTTTGCATCAGGTTACTTCGGAATAGGCGGCGGGTTCCTCATAGTTCCTGCCCTTCTTTACTCCTCTGATCTGACGATAAATCTCGCCGTCGGTACGTCCCTTCTTTCGGTAGGAACATTTGGCCTGGTAACTGCAATCAGGTACGGTCTTTCCGGCCAGATACTGGTACCGATAGCACTTCTTTATGTTATCGGCGGCATATTCGGCGGGATTGCCGGTGCAAGGCTATCAACCGGAATGAATAAATCAACCCTCAGAAAAGCATTCTCAATCATAATAATAATAGTAGGGATTTACGTGGCAATTGAATCGTACAAAGCAATATTCTAAATTTTTTTAATCTTAGCAACTTTTTTTAGTTAATGATATTCAATCCAAGTAACAGCAAATCCTTCCATTGTTATATTCTTGTATGTTACCGTTTTTCCTTCGTTATAAACCTGCAAATTTCAGGATTTCCAGTTCCAGTAAGATGTGTGAGATTGCATCATGACCCTGCGGATTTTAAAATGCTGGAGAACAATTAAAAACTTTAGATCTTAAGTGGATTTTTCGAACGGATAAAAAATTAAATAACCTCGTGGATATTGATACATATGGCTAATGAAAATCCGGAGATCAGAATCCCGGAAGATCTCCTGAAGATAACGGGCCTGCGTTATGTGATTGTTGCACCATACAGAAAGGCTCCGTTTGAGAGGGGCTGGCAGGATAGCGCAAATTATGATGCAACCGATCCTAAGCTGCTGAAGTACCTGAAATCCGGCTACAATTATGGCATTTTATGTGGTGTAAAAACCGGGGATTCATTTGTTGTTGTGATCGATGCTGATGACAGGATCGTAGTTGATATCGTAAGGGATAAACTCCCTGAAACCTTAAGCTGGAGGACACAGACGGAGGGGCACATGGCCTTCATGTATATGTCAGATCATGCCATGAAAACGCGGCCTATTTATAATATGAGCGTGACGGAAAAGAGGGGATTTATGAATATAGGGCATATAAGGGGATCCGGATCGATAGAAATAGGCCCTGGCTGCAGGGGGGAGAATGGAAATTATGAGCTTGATCACGTAGGGCCTCCGGCCAGCGTCAAGGCAGAATATGTTGAAGGCATCTTTTCACCTTTCTTTTCGAGGAAAAAATAGAGTCCTGGAATGCATATATAAACTAACCATAAATATCCGCATGGATTACGGTTTCACCTGGCCCTTTTGCATCCGGTTATGGAAATTGCGATCCATACTATATTTTGGCTTCGTGCATCCTTTCATATTAGCCATGGAAGTGCGCTGAAAATACGATCATTCATCTTTCTTCTTTGATAATATGGGAATCATCGTTTCTAATGCGATGGCCGTATTTTCCATAAATGATCCGGCAATCAAAAATTCATCCTTTACTTTGCCCTATCCTTCGCGCCAGTGATTCATCTTGCTGGCAAGATACATGTAAATAGCTATTTCAGTTAAAAGCACGATTATAACGTACGGTTCGAAAGGCTGAAGCTTGAATGCTGCTTGGGCCAGCATCGCAGCCGGAGTTACCGGGGATATCATAAATATGTACAGCACCGGTCTTGGAAGTATTGAATAGGGATAAAATATTGGTGGAAGGACGTTTAACAATACGCTTAATATTCCCGATATTCCCCATACATTTCGTACATGCCTGACCAGGCCGGAAACCAGAAATGCTATGGAGCTGACACCGAAAAGTACCAGAAGGAGGAGAACAAGGAGCACACTTGCATTCATGAAATTGAAAAGGGATAAGAGTGATCCTATAAGCGTATAAACTGCCAAACCAGGTATTGATGTTGCAAGATAGCTGAATGTCATCGCAAGCATATAATCAGTTGAGCTTATGCTTGTGGCAACAAACAGATCCTGCGTTCTTAGCTGGAGGCGTTGAAAGGCAATATCGCTGCTGCTGTATATTGCGTTCATTCCTATTATTGAAATGAACCCGCCTATAACTGCATAATCAAGGAATCTCCCGGATGAAAATACAGTTATCAGGAAAAGGAAAACAAGAGGATAGAGAATTGATGATATTATATACGAAGGCCCTCTTGGTATGGTCTTGAATCCGTAATACCAGGTGAAGACCCCGATGAACTTAATATTCAACCTGTACACCTCTGATCAGGAAGAGATCCTCCAGGGTTATCTTTCTGATTGAATATCCTCTCCGAACATATTTTTCGGCATCTTCAATCTTCACATAGAGAAAATAGGTATTGCCTATCCTGTAATCCGATTCGTCATCCGGGTTGCTTGTTTCGGCCCTTACCATACCATCAAATTTTGAGAGGAGTGATCCAATCGAACCATGCAACAGTACCCTCCCGGAATCCATCATTATAACATCGTCCGAAAGTTGCGAGGCCTCCTCCATATAATGTGTTGTCAATACAACGTTTCCACGGATCTCCTTTATGGCTGACCAGACCTCCATCATCGATACAGGATCGAGGCCTGTCGTCGGCTCATCCAGAAAAACTATGTCGGCATTGGATGCCAGTGCCATTGCAACAAAGACCTTCCGTTTCATGCCGCCTGAGAGCATATCAGTTGGCGTATTGGCAGCTTCACGCATTTCCAGGGTATCCAGCGCCCTCCTGGCCTCCTCCTTCGCCTGGTGCAGTGAAAACCCTCTTGCCACAAGATACATGTGCAGATGTTCCGCAGGTGTCAGATAACCTATAGGACTTGCCTCCTGGGGTATGCTTACGATAATCTTCCTTATTTTTTCAGCATCCTTAAGCGTATCATAACCGTTTACCGTCGCCGTGCCTGAAGTCTGAAGGAGCTGTGTGCAGATTATTCTCATAAGAGTCGTCTTTCCTGCCCCGTTTCTGCCTATTATGGAAGTTACCCTCTTACTTATGTCAAATGTAACATCATTCAATGCATAATGATCGTTTTTGTATCTCTTAGTTAAAGATTTCACGGATATCATTGCAACTATGATCGTAACGATAAGCGTATTATTTAGAATTTTCCGGTGACATTTGCCGTTTTTACGGAATCGAGCTTATTTTCTATTGTGGCAGATCCTTTATATCACCAGTTAACTTTTTATTCATACCATAAATAAATGAAGGATCGCATCGCTATTCAAGTATACATTAAGCATTGTTTCGCTGCAATTCAGAATCCTTAAAACATGCAAAAATTCCTGTTCAAAATCTCTCTTATATCACGAAGAGATCGAAAGAAAAATCGAAATGAAAGAACTTAAGGACGATCCGCTTCAGGCCAGGATTTTCGTATACATATGCGAATCATTGATATAAATATTCAGTACACACTATTATAACCTATTTTACTGATTCTAATAAGGTAGAATTAAATTGTTAATGTTTAAATATCTAGAAGTCTTAGCATAGGGAACTGAATATATGGAAGCAAATGAACCGGCATTCAGAATTGAAGAATATTTTCGTTTTCTCGATCCATATGTTGCAGAATGGTTTGACAGCAACTATTCTTCGCTGACGGATCCGCAGAGGGAAGCAATACCCCTGATCCATGCCGGGAAGAACGTACTTGTGTCAAGCCCGACAGGAACGGGGAAGACACTTACCGCTTTTCTTTCAATAATAAACGAACTTTTCATACTTGCCAGGAATGAACAGCTTGAAGATAAGATATACTGTGTTTACATAAGCCCGCTCAAGGCCCTTGCAAACGATATAGACAAAAACCTGAAAAAGCCTCTGGAAGGCATATATGAAATTGCGGAAAAGAATGGTGATAAGATTAAAAAAATCAAGGTATCCGTGAGGTCAGGCGATACCAGCCTTAACGAAAGGCAGAAAATGTCACGTAGGCCGCCGCATATACTTATAACGACGCCAGAATCGCTTTCCCTTGCCCTTTCATCCCCTAAATTCCGGGACAACCTGAAAAGTGTCAGGTATGTCATTGTGGATGAGATACACGAAATTTCATCTACAAAGCGCGGAAGTCTCCTTTCAGCAAACCTTGAGAGGCTTTCAACGCTGTCCGGGAATCCAGTAAGGATAGGCCTTTCCGCAACCCAGTCGCCGATCCAGGAGATAGCAAAGTACCTGACCGGCTTTTCTGAGGACGGCCCGCGCGAATGCAGTATAGTCGAAATAAACAGCGAGAAATACCTCGATTTGAGAACAATAACTCCGGTTGAGGACCTGACAAAGGTCAGTTACGAGGTTGCAAACGACAGAATGTACGATATAATCGCAGATCTTGTAAAGAAATACAGGACAACGCTCATTTTTACAAATACCAGGGGCGGGACAGAGCATGTTGCCATGCGCCTCAAAAGTCATGGCATAGAGAGCCTGGAAGCCCACCATTCGTCTATGGGAAAGGAAATGAGGCTTGAGGTTGAGAACAAGCTCAAGAGGGGTGAGCTCAAATGCGTTATAACATCGACGTCCCTTGAACTTGGCATTGATATAGGTTCGATTGATCTTGTGATCCAGATCGGGAGCCCGAAATCTGTTTCCAAAGGGCTGCAGAGGATAGGGCGATCCGGGCATGGTATAAACGAATTATCGAAGGGCGTCTTCATTGTTTTCACCCTTGACGATCTCGTTGAATGTGCAGTTTTAACAAAGGCGGCATACGACAGGCAGATAGACAGGGTGGACATACCCCTCAATCCTCTCGATGTCCTGGCACAGGTTCTTGTAGGCATGTCCATAGAAAAGGTATGGAACATTGACGAGGCTTATTCCCTCCTTAAAAAATCATACACATTCAATACCCTCTCCTTCAGTGATTTCATGTCAACCATAAATTACCTTTCAGGTAATATGGAAGATATAGCCATATACCCCAAGATATGGTATGATCCTGACACAAAAACCTTCGGGAAGAAGAAGAGCACGAGAATGATCTATTTCATGAACGTCGGAACGATTCCCGATGAGGCAAACTACCGTGTCATAAATGAGAACGGGAAGAATGTCGGCGAACTCAGCGATAAATTTGTTGAACGCCTGAAGGCCGGTGATGTGTTCGTCCTTGGAGCCAGGGCCTATGCCTTCCAGAGGACTTCAAGAAACCGTGTATACGTAAGATCCGCCACAGGGATGAAGCCCACGGTGCCTTCATGGACAGGCGAGCTTCTGCCAAGGAGCTACGATCTCGGCGTTATGATAGGCGAATTCAGGAAAAATATTGCGGATAAAATACAGAAGGGTGAAAACCCTTACGGCATGCTGATGCGCGATTACCATATAGACGGGAACAGCGCAAACAGCATAATATCTTACATAAAAGCGCAGATAGGTTACGGCATACCGACTGAAAAATCCTGCCTTGTGGAAGGATACATAGAATCGGATAAGGTTTACGGAATAATATTCCATGTTCCGATAGGAAGGAGAATAAATGATGCACTTTCAAGGGCTTATGCACAGGCCATTTCAAACAGATCCGGTATAAATACGAGGATAACCGTTACCGATGATGGCTTCATTCTCTATACCGAAAAGAACCTGAATATACAGGAAGTCATACACCTGATAAATGCCTCAAACTTCCAGGACTATGTGAAGAGATCACTGGTGAACACGGAGGTTTTCAAGCAGAGATTCAGGCACTGTGCAGCCAGATCCCTCATGATACTTAGATCCTATAAAGGATATGATGTTTCTGTTGCGCATCAGCAGCTCAGAAGTGATAAGTTATTACACGAGCTTGAAAAGTACCCGGATTTTTCCATACTTATAGAGACCATGAGGGAGATAACGGATGACATGATGGATGTTCCCCGCGCCCTTGAATATGTACGCGACGTTATCGATGCTGGAAAGGTGCAGATACGCGGCTATTCAAGGGATACAAGCCCGTTCTCCTATGGCATGATAATGGCCGGATCCTCCGATATAGTCATGATGGAAGACAGATCAAGGATGCTCAGGGAACTCCAGAGCAAGATGTTATCGCAAATATACGGTACTGATCAAATATCTTTCATGTTCAACGACCAGAAGAGCGTTGACGACTATTTCTCAAGAAAGGTACCGGTCGTAAGCGGATACGATTCGCTTATAACATTTTCAAGGTATTTTCCATATATCGAAATAATGCGTGGCCGTTTCAACTCGCCTTACGCGCATGCCTCTTCGGATATAAGCGAAGACGTGGAAAGGGCCGTTCTGGAGGACAAAATCGTCTCAATTTATATGAAGGGTGTCCAGTGGACTTCCATCGATTACTATCCACTTTATTATTCCCTCTTTGCGAAGGAAAGGGAACTGTCCGGAAACGAAAAGGAGGTATACGAAGCGTGTGACGGGCTTTCATTTTCTGAAATAAGGGAAAAGACGAAGCTTGGCGAGGAAGCCTTAAAGGGCACGCTTATGGATTTAGAATCATCGTACATTGTCAGGAGGAAGATCAGGGATGGCATGACCGTATACGTTAAGAACGATCTGAAGCCCGATCCGGTGGAAAGGAAGGATTCGGTTAAAAAGATCACAGGCATGATACTTTCCGCCTTCGGGCCGCAGACCATTGAGGAGCTGGAGATCAAGATTCCGCTGCCACGGGAAGAGATAAAGGAAGCTGCTGATGACCTTGTCTCCTCAGGCGCAGCTGTTTACGATTACATAACGCCCGTATACTCGAAGCAATACGTGATCAGGGACGACATAAGATCGATGATGTCGGAATTCAACGTGATGGAATACAGGCTGAAAAAGTTATCAGTGAAGGTTCCAGATGTGGAAGGGTATTTCGATCGTTATGGCTTTGCCTTCGAGGAACTGAACTTAAGGTCACGCATTGGCGGGAACTTCAGCGGTATACCGGAATCCCCGCTAATCATGAAGGGGCGATACATAAAGGCCAAAATGACATATATATCGGAATGGCTGGCAGATGTGCTTTACTCGCTCAGGTATGAGGAACTTTCGGAAATAGAGAAGAAGGTCATGGACATAATAGAAAAGGGTTACGGCACGGATAGGGAAATATCAGAAAAAATCGGATACGATAAGAGGATCGTCAGGCAGGTCATAAGATCACTTGAATTCAAGATCAGGATATCAAGGAAGGATTCGTATATAGTTCCCACCGTGCGGAAAAAAATGGAAGAGAAGGATGCAATTGATCTGATCGTAAAGCATTACGGGCCGATATCATTCGATGAGCTCAGGCGTTTCTTCTGGATACGCCTGAACGGCCTTGACGCTTCAAGCAAGGTCTACTACAACGGGAATGTTTACTATTCATCGGGAACGGAATCCTATGGTGACGGCGGCATAATAGTTTCCATAAACGATCCTGTTGCAATGTATCTCGGCATATATACGGATAGCATAGATTACAACCGCATTTTCATATATAATGGAAAGGAAATAATGACATACAGCGAGGAAACCAGGACCGGTACAGTATGGATAAGGAACATAAACGTTTATGAGAAGGGATATTTAGGGAAGTTCATCGAGGCCCTGAAGCCATTTTATTATCCGAATGAAATAATCATTTACGATCAGAATAGCGAAATGGGCACGGAAAATTATGAGGGCTTTTACAGATCAGGTAATTTTATAATGTCCATGCCTGCGGAGGTCGTTGATCTTAACGAAGATGGCATGTTTTCCTTTGCGCTGTCACACGTGCCGAGGAAGATGGTAAACCCTGGATCGACATATGATGCCTTTTCATCTTTTCTCTTCGGTATAAGGGATGGAATTGAATCTATGTATTATGGAATAAGTGATTCCGTCCTTGAAAGATACTACGATTCCGGTCTTCTTTACCAGTTCAGCGGGCCATTCGGCGAGAATGCGTACGCGACGAGGGATGTGATCTCGATATACCGTGCAATACGCGGAACCGGACTGGACAAAGACGATCAGGAAATAGTGCGTTTCATACTCTCTACGGATGGCATATCGGAGAGGGAAATCACCGAGGGCCTTGAAAGGGAAATAAAAAACCTGAAGAAGAAGATATCATCATTGTATTCGAAATGCGTTATAGCCCGCGATTCAATGAGAAAGTACATCTACGTTGGGGAGAAGTACACGAGAACCGAAGCACTGGAAACAATGAGAAAATATGCGATGAAATTCTTTGGCTTCCTGACGCCAAAGGGGTTTGCACAGATATGCGGGATTACGGAGGATGAATCGTACCGCTTCCTGAACTCGTCAGGGCTGAAGAAATACGTATCCGTGGATACTGAAGATATCTATTATGCTGATAAAGATATAGGCGAATCCAGGAGGAAGATCACCAGGATTCTGACGGATAAGGACATTATATCGCTTTTCTTCTCCAGTTTCATAAAGAGGAAATTCGGAACGCAGTTCAATTCCTACTACGTTTACAAGGGCGAACCGGTGCTAGCCATTTCGACAAGGAAGGAAAACCATGGCTTTTCAGTCAGGAAATTTTCAGGAAATCCTGAGTTCCTGCCTGATATGAAGAAGGAATTCTTCAGGGCGGGATATTCCCTGGATACCGGAAAAGCTGTAAAGAGGGAATGAAAAATAAGGATTCCGTCTTGCATATTTCATCCGTTCAATAAAGTTATCAAATATAAGGCACGATACTATTTTCCCCTCAAAATCGATTTCAGGAAATCTGGAAGATCCACGGGAAATTTACCATAGGCCGCTGGATTGGTATAATGGCATTCAAGATCCAGCGTCCCGGTCCATAGATCTCCGTCAGGGTGATCCTCCTTCGGCCCGCCATTCCTGATCTTTATGGAAAAATCTTCAATATCGATCCTTATAACGGAAACATGCCTGAGGTCGTCATCCGATGGCTGATGGTAATAGTTCCACATTCCGGGTGCTATCTTCTCACATAGTGACATGAACGAAGAGGATTTCTCCTTCAGGTCCTGAACCTCAGTGGCCTTGCCGATTACAACGGCTGATTCGTAATTGACAGAATTGTCCTTTATGTGCGTTGCCAGGACAAGCCCCCTGATTCTCACGATCTCGATTGAAAATGTCCCTCCGGATTTAATGAAGTTTATCAGCCTGCTGTCATGCGATCCGTGGAGATACACGGACATATCTGTGTTTGAATACATCATCGGTATCGAAAACGGTATGTTACCTGAAATGAATGATACGTTGCAGAAAATGTTATCCCCGAGAATCCTCATCAGTTCGGCTTTATCGTAAACGGCCCTCTCCGGATACCTCTTAACCTTTAATCGATCATCGGTCATGTTTTTCAGCCCCTGGCGAATTTTTCCGATTCATTGCGTAACCGATCGTAATGTTTGCTTATAAATATGCTGAAGTTTCACTTCCGGTTTTCCATTTTCTCAGAAAGGGAATCCATAAGGCCCTGGATGTATCCGATGGCATGCAGCCTTCCAAGTATCGAGTATCCTGGAATATCCGCTGTATCGCCATAGAGCGTCGGCGTGTGGTCGCTCCTCATTATGCCGTCGAAGCCTGATTCGATATACGA
Organism: Thermoplasmataceae archaeon; assembly: GCA_031961165.1. Taxonomy (GTDB): domain Archaea; phylum Thermoplasmatota; class Thermoplasmata; order Thermoplasmatales; family Thermoplasmataceae; genus JAVRLS01. The sequence continues at coordinate 14,174 of JAVRLU010000004.1, read as the reverse complement.
TCGCATGCATTCCACCATATCTGTCTTTCCGGCATTTATGAATGTTTCCCTGAAATCATAAGGATTGCCTGATACATCACGGAAATGAACGAATGATACCTTCTTTTTTCTCACAAAATGCCTTATGACTGATGGGAGGTCATCAGTCATGAGCGTGAAATTCCCCTGGCACAGCGCAATAGTATTCGAATCGCTTTTAACGATATCTACCAGCCTGTCGAATGATTCTACGGTATTCATTATCCTGTCAATCCCCCTTATTGACGGAACCGGTGGATCGTCCGGATGCATTGCCAGTTTTACGTTGTTTTCCTCAGCGACCGGTACTACATTCCCAAGGAACCATTCAAGGTTCTTCCATAGATCATGGGAATCTATCTTTCCCATTTTTGGCGGTGGATATTCCTTCACGTCCTCAAATGAGAATCCCGTTACGGTTGATCCGCCCCGGTCTTTTATGCCTATCCTGGTCCTGGCCCATCCGTAGCCAGCCATCCAGTTGTAGCACCAGACTCCTATCCCCAGCCTGCCGAAGTTCTCTATCATCTTTATGATATTTTCCAGTTCCTCATCCCTGCCATCAATACCGTATTTTATCTTCTCCATGGGAGGATTATCCTCAATCGCTGATAATTTCAGGCCGTATTCTCCTAGCGTCCGTTTAAAATTCGCAAGGGGTGCGTAGTCCCACGGGTCATCCGTTTCTTCATTGCGCCAGTCTGTACGTGACAAAGGTAATGTCCCAACGATCTCATCGATTCCGATCTGCTTCAGTAGATGCCATATCTGTGACGGCTTCCCGTCCGTTATGATCTCTGCAATCCTGAAAGACACTTTTTTACCGTATCGTTCCATGATAATGCGATCGGTATTTATATACAAATCTTTTTCTTTAAATGCTTCCAGTTACGGTTGAATGCATATCGATCTAATGTAAAGGAAGAAATTGTTCTGTAAATATTGCTGAAATTCATGCAAAGGAACTTAACTGCTTTATTTTATACCATTGAAATATTATGCGGTAAAGATACACAAATAAATTTATATGCTCACAGGGAATATATTTTCATGAAAGTTCTAGTAGCCTACGATGGAAGCGAAACATCAAACTGCGCCCTTGAGTTCTCGCTGAGGATGAAGAACGTCATTGATAAATATTATATCGTTTATGTAATACCGCAGCTCGTTGGAACTACACCGACCTATGATACCTATGTTCCGGAATCCCTCTTTGATGAGCAGCAGAAAAGGGCTACGGAAATACTTGAAGGCGCAAAGAAGATGATGAAGAACGAGAATGCCGATGTTGAATACAGGATAGAGGATTCAGGATCGAAAACAGTTGGAAAGAAGATATCGGAACTTGTCAATGATTATGGTGTCGATATGGTTATAACAGGATCCAGGAACCTCAAGGGATTATCGAAAATAATACTGGGATCCGTCAGTTCGGAAATACTGAAGCTCAGCGATGTCCCGGTCCTGATATGCAGTGCCGATGCCTGCAAGTGATATTTTTATACAGCATCGTAATCAGGTTGCATGGGAAGCATAAGACCGTTCAATGTTAAAAGGACTGCAGAGGAACTTGCTGAAAAGTTCCCTGATGTTTTTAACGAGGAGTTCAACAATAACAAGAAGAAAATGATGAAGATGCTGCCGGATGTCTCGAAAAGATCGATAAATGAGCTTTCCGGCTATCTTACAAGGTATATTGTAAGGAAGAAGGAAAAGGCAAAACGCGAGATTGAAGAGAACAGCGTTGAGGCATGAAGGATTCGTATTTTTCGGATGTCCGATCGTTCATAGGGGAAAATCCCGATATATTCGATTCGGAACGCCTTTTTTCAATAATAGATAAGCTGGAAAACGGTTCATTTTTCACCGATGCCGATTCCATAAAAGAAGAGGGTATATTTTCATTATACGGATCCGTAACTTCCATTCAGGGAACGAGGGAAATTGAAAGGGATGGCCGCAGCATAAGGTACATGAAATTCACTATTGGAAAGGATCTTCATTTCACGCTGTGGAATGAGGAGATCGACTATTACGGAAAGTTGATAAAAACCGGAACGAATATAAGATGCGCGTATTGCAGGGTATCCATAAACGGATACGGCAGGGAAGCCTCGATCGGTACTTATGGATTCATCGTTCCATGAGAGAGAAAGGCAGTCGTGCGGCTATGTAAAAATCTATTAATTCCCGATAAATAACTAAGGTATGCCAGAAGTTTATATTGTTGCCGCAAAGAGGACCCCAATTGGTAAATTTGGGAGGTCCTATGCAAAGGTCAAGGCCACAATGCTGGGAAGCGCTGCAGTAAAAGCTGCAGTTGAAGAGAGCGGCCTTGAGAAGGAAAAAATCGAGGAAGTTATAATGGGCAACGTCATCCAGGCGGGCGTTGGCCAGAATCCTGCGGGGCAGGCTGCTTTTTATGCCGGCCTTCCGAATGAGATAACAAAATATACCGTGAACGTCGTTTGTGCTTCAGGTATGCTTGCCGTAGAGAGCGCGGCACGCGAGATAAAACTCGGTGAACACGATATAATAGTTGCCGGCGGAATGGAGAGCATGAGCAATGCGCCCCTTACGATACCATCAGATTTCAGGTGGGGGCCGAAACACCTGCTGCACAAGAATTTCAAAATAGACGATACAATGCTCACCGATGCCCTCACCGATGCCTTTTACTTTGAGCACATGGGCGTTTCGGCGGAGAGAAGCTCAAGGAAGTATGGCGTAACAAGGGAGATGGCAGATACCTATGCTGTCCAGAGTTTCTCACGTGCCATAAGGGCAACGGAATCCGGAGAATTTTCAAAGGAGATCGTCCCGTACGAAGGCCTTGCACAGGATGAGGGTTTAAGGAAGACAAGCATGGAGGATCTTGCAAAGCTCCCTTCAGCATTCGAGAAAAACGGGATACTCACAGCCGGGAATTCGGCACAGCTTTCGGACGGGGCCTCTGCACTTGTGCTTGCTTCTGAAAAGGCGGTGAATGAGTACGGCCTTAAGCCCATAGCCAGAATCACGGGATACGCATCCGCATCGCTCGATCCGAGGGATTTTGTTGAGGCACCAATCCCGGCCACAAAGAAATTGCTCGAACAGCAGAACAGGAAAATAGACTACTACGATATTGTGGAGCACAACGAAGCCTTCTCAATCGCATCTGTTATCGTCAGGGACCAGCTTGGCATCGACAACGAGAGATTCAACGTCAACGGAGGTGCCGTTGCAATAGGACATCCGGTTGGAAACAGCGGTTCCAGGATAATTGTAACGCTTTTGAATGCGATGAAGAGCCGGAAGGCAAGGACAGGGCTGGCGACCCTCTGCCACGGTGGAGGCGGAGCTCACTCGCTCTCACTTGAAATGGTTGAATAAACCATTTCGATATTTTTCATTTCTGATGGTAAGGTTTTATTCCTCCATAACGATTTACCGGCATGGATTACGATCTTATTATTGTTGGATCTGGAATAACAGGCCTGTCATCTGCATATCACATCAAGAAGGAAAACCCAGACCTGTCTATAATGATAGTGGACAGGGCGCATACGTATGCCCAGGGGAACACGGCAAAAAGCGCGGCCGGTTTCAGGGACGTCTTCACATCGAATGTAAGTTACGCTCTTTCATCATCAACTGTCGCTTTCTACGGGCATATTCAGAAGGATCTGCACGTCGATATCGGCATGAAGTATTCCGGATACCTTTTCCTGCTTGATAGCGAAAAAAATGTTGATGCACTCGAATCGCTGTCAAAAAAGACAAGAATAAAGGAGATCGATCTGCGTGATCTTGAATCTATCGGTATCAGTACCGGGATAAATGAAAGCACCGCAAAGGTTCTTGGAATCGGTAACATCAAAAGATCATTCCTGGCATACAACTGTGGCATACTGGAACCGGATCTCATAGCCAAGTTCTACTTCGATGAACTTACGAGAATGGGTGTGCAGTTCATGTTTGATACCGATATAAAAAGACTGAACCTGGAACCCGTTGAAAAGCTCAATTTCCCCGGGGAACCCTTCATATGGCAGGAAAAGCAGATATCATCCCTGGAATCGAACAGAGGCATACTGAAGGCTGATCAGTATATACTTGCGACGGATGTTTGGACCACTCCGATTTTGGATCCGACGGGAATCGACAGCCACATAAGACCCAAAAAAAGGCAGATCTTCCGTGTTTCTGGAAAGGCCATAGGCAGCGTTGTTAACGATACATCCCTCGGTACGGAATCATTCCCGTTCACAGTTTTTCCAAAGGGCGTGTACATAAGGCCGAATCCTAAGGAAAAATCGTTCTGGACAGGTGTTGCCGATGACATCGGAAGGGATTTCACGCTCACAGAGGATCCGCAGCCTGAGGATAATTTTTACACGTATAACATATACCAGATAGCGTCAGCGTACATGAAGGCGTTCCTTGATTCTAAGGTCATAGGAAGCTGGGCCGGCTACTATTCGTATAACACAATTGACGGCAATCCTTATATATTCCGGGATCTCAACACAATAGTGGCTACAGGAACGAGCGGAAGCGGCATTCTTAAGGGTGATGCCATAGGAACTGTTGTCGCCTCTCTCTACGGTGAAAGGGAATACGCGGATCTGTATGGCGGAAAAAGACTGAAAGTTTCGGATCTCGGAGTGAAGGATCGCAGCGTCGGTTCTGAGGGCCTTGTGCTTTAATAGGGCTGATGAAAGGATCAGGCATAATTTCGATTTACAGTCTTTCTTCATTATTATGGAATGACCATTATCGTTAACTGTGGTATCCGGTCAATCGATACCCTTTTTTTCGATCGGTATATTGGCGATCTATCGCAGAGCGAATACCGTACTTTATAACGTGTACGATTATAACTGGGATGACAAAAAAGCAGAGGGAAATACTGGAATAATCCGGCATCATTCCAGGTCGCGTGTTCGCATTTCTGAAAAATCAAGGATACTATATTCACTATATAGACATATATTTCAATAATTTTATTTATAGTAAAAAACTTTATTTCCAGTCACTTTTCCAAACCCATGGATTCGAAAGGATCTTCGAGTATGAAGAAAAAAAGCAACAGGATTGCCATTGTGGCCATCATAATTGCCGTAATTGTAATAGGCGCAGCAATAGCTGTTGTGGAAATGGATAAGAAAAAGCCAACAACCCTGGTAATACTTGTTGGAAGCGGAAGCATGACTGAACAGTATATAACAATGGTAGCAAAAAATTTTGAGGCCCAGAACCCCAACGTTAAAGTAGAGGTCACAACCTCGGGTTATTCAACACTATTATCAACAGAAGAAACGGCTTTAAAGGGGGATTCTTCCGTGCCAGATATTGTAATGTATTACGCCTCACAGGCACCTACTCTGGCACCCTATCTTTATAATATACCTACAAGTACAGATGGATCTGCTGGAACATTGAACAGTTCAAATTTCATAGAGGGTAATATGTTCTCAGGCGGTTACAGCATCGCTCCGAATGGAACAATCCTAAAGACCATAGGAATCCCGATCCATACCGTAATAGGGTACACCCTTGTCTATCAAAATAAGATATTCGACAACAAGACACTGCAGGATGAATTTGAATACGACTATCACTTCAGTTTTAATCCGGACACCTATAAGAACTGGACGGCACTCTATGACGCGGCAAGTTTCATAAATTCAGAAACTGCGTTCAACGGGGCAAACAGCAAATACGCACTCCTGTTTCCAGACAGCGCCCACCACTCAATAATAGATGCATTCTATAATATTGCATATCCGTACCTTGCCGGGAATAAATCGGCAGGTGTTCCCGCGAATTCCTCCCCAAATTATTGGACATACTTTGGAAATGTGAGTGGCCGGCTAGGAATTTCATTCAACAACACTGCCGGGGTTAAAGCGCTTACAATGTACAAAAACCTGACACAGTTCGAACCTTCAGTGTCTGTTGAACCTATTGGATACAGTGAGCAACTTGCATACTTTGAAACCGGAGACTATGCTATGGGCCTTGCATGGTCCAGTTTCTTCCCGGATTATTCAAACAGATCAGTTTCCAGTGTTGCAGGAAACTACAGTATTGCACTTCTTCCCGGGGGATATACGGGATATTCACCAACCTTCCTCGGGATAAATCCGCATTCTCAGAATACCTCTCTTGCAGTGAAATTCCTTATCTTCGCCACTTCCACATCTGAATATGAAAAGGGACTGAAGGAATTCAGTTTCGTACCGGGGGATCTTAGCGGGCTGAGATCAGCTGAAGGAATGAATGGATTCGGATGGGTGAGCTCCTTTGTAAACTATTCAAAAAGCATCGATTTGGATCCAAAGTACGCTGCAACGGTGACCCAGGTTTCTCCTCTTTTCAGCACACTGATACCTGAATTCAATGGCGAGGTCTACGATTACTTTACCGGGAAAGCAACAGCAACTAACGCCCTTAACCTGGCAGCAAATGAATGGATGAACACGATCAAAAATGATAACATACAGCTCTGAACCTGAATTCCTATGTTATCACAGACAAAGAAACAGGCCATTATTTTAGTACTTCCGGCATTAATTTATCTAATAATTTTTACAATTTATCCCATGATTGAAAACATTGTGCTAACATTCCAGACCGAAACAATAAATGGAAACTATATCTGGGCTGGATTCAGCAATTATTTTCACGTCTTCGAAATACCACATCTTTTACAGATATTCAGGAATACCGTAATTTATACGCTTGCAGTTCCATTTATAGACATACTGCTTGCTGTACCGTTATCGGCATTCATGAAACGATTGAACAGGCCATTCCTGCTTCCAATAATACTGATATCAGCTTTTATTCCTCTTGTAACAGCCTCTGTGATCTGGGTTTTCATGTTAAACCCCTTTTATGGTTTCATATATTATATTGACAAAATCGATTTATTTACAACTCCATGGAGCATAGTGCTGATTGATGTCTGGAGCAGCCTCCCTCTTGCCACACTGATCATATATTCCGGCTTGAAGGCCATACCTCCACACATAGAAGAAGCCGCACAGATGGACGGGCTTGTTGGTTTCCGGAAGCTCGCACAGATTGATCTGCCATACATAAAAGCCAGTATACTTTCCGCAACCGTTCTCATGATATTATACGGATCGTTCACATTTGATCCAATATACATAGCACAAACTGTTTCTCCGCCGTATGCAACTCTCGATTTGGCATATTTCTCCTACAGTCTCTTCTTTACAGGTGAAGCTGGGCAGGCTGCTGTTCTCATGGTTATTATGACTCTGGTTTCTACACTGATATCTGTAGCATTTGTCAAGCTTACACTTGGCGAGAAGAAGGTAAGGCTGAGGCTTAACTTAAGATTCATACCAAATCGCGAAATGCCAAAATTTGTTGCCGGAATTTTCACGTCACTTTACGTGATTTTCTTCATGATCCCTTTCGCGTGGCTTTTGATTGAATCGTTGAAAACAGCGAGAGAAATAATAGCGATTCCGCCATTGGTTATCCCAACCGTTGTAACATTCTCCGATTATCTTTACAGTTTCATAATAGGCGAGCCTTATTTTATCACTAGCATTATTGTTTCTCTTGGTACAGCGATTCTCGTTTTCATAATCGGCGCACCTGCAGCATATTCAATTTCAAGACATCGCACAGGCGGTTTGAAGATAATTACATTCATTCTTTTTGTCTACTCGCTTCCAACCGTGATATTTCTCATACCGGTTCACAACATGATCCAGTCCATTGGCCTGATCAATTCGTGGATCGGCCTGATTATTGCGTATCCGGTCTTTGTTCTACCCATAACGATGTGGTTGCTCTACAATTTTTATGCAACCTTCCCGAAGCACCTGGATGAAGCAGCGAACATAGATGGAATGAGCGTTTATTCATCGTTTTACCGTGTAATACTGAGGCTGAGCGGCGACGGCATTTCCGTCACTCTCCTGTATTCATTCATTATTTCATGGGGAGCACTGATTTTTCCGCTCGCCCTAACCTATTCACCATTCAATATGAATTTTCTGTTCCCTTCGGGAGCACAGACCGTCACAATTTTTATCGGTGGGACAATAGGCCATGAGGCGTTCAATTATGGTGTTCTCTCCGCAGCAAGCGTGATAAGCCTGATACCCTCTATCATATTGATATTTTTTACCAGGAGGAGAATAGAAAAACTTTGGAGAGTTGGAGGTTCTGTTGGATGACATCATCTTTATTTGAAATGCATAATATAGAGAAAAAATTTGGTACGTTTACTGCCCTATCACTGGAAAGCCTGCAGTTCAATGAAAATACATATGCAGTTATCCTTGGCCCATCGGGTTCCGGAAAAACCACTTTACTGAGGATAGCTGCAGGTCTTGAAACTCCTGATAGGGGAACGGTAATAATTGGCGGGAAGGATGTAACACATCTTCCACCATGGAAAAGGAATGTTGGACTTGTATTCCAGAATTATGCTCTTTATCCACACCTTAATGTTTACGATAATATAGCAATGCCACTTAAAGTAGAAAGATACAAGGATGAGTATATCAGCTCTAAGGTACACGATCTTTTAAGAATTATGGATCTGGAATCACAGGAGACAAAACTGCCTAAACAGCTCAGTGGTGGCCAGCAGCAGAGAGTAGCACTTGCAAGGGCGATTGTTAAGAATCCGAAAATACTCCTGATGGATGAACCGCTTTCCAATCTTGATGCAAGGGTAAGGATAGATCTTAGGGATTACCTGAAAGAGACGCAAAGAAAACTTGGCATAACAGCAATCCATGTGACGCATGACCAGGATGAGGCCATGGCGCTCGGCGATACCATAGTCATACTGGATAAATCTAAAGTTATACAGACAGGTACACCTTCAGAAATATATCATAGGCCAGTGAACCAGTTTGTTGCATCTTTCCTTGGTGGCTTGAACTTGATACCTGGAAAGTTCCTTCCCAGTATGGAATTCAAACCTGATTTTGATACGCTTGGGATCAGGATGGAGGACGTAGCCATAAGCGACGATCCAGCAGGATCTGATCTGACCGGAAACATAACAAACGTCCAGTTCCTTGGTTATGGGTATATTGTTACCATAGATATTGGCGGAATATGTATACGTTCAAGAATTCAATCATTTGATCCTGATAGAATTAAAACTGAAGTTGGAGTATCATTTAACAGATCGAAGGCGCTTTTTTTCAAGGATAACATTAGAATTGCCCCATGAATTTACGTTAATTTAAACCATCAATCTTTTTTCAACAGAGAATTTTCAAAGTTGAATATGCGACAGGAATTTTATTTATTGCGATTTTACACACAACCTCTTCTCCAGATAAGCAGTTTGATCCGATCCCTTCACAGACTGGACAGTTATAAGATAGATTATGCAGATGTAGAGGGATATAATAGGATACAATGGGGTTTTTCAGATCCCTTCTTCGCCTATATGGGAAGGATGAAATTAAAGAACATATCGAAAGGGAATAATTATTATTGTAAAAGAGTATCTTCCATTATGACAGATACACTTCCAGAACAGAGAAAGGGGCATCCATACGTGATGTACGAAATGATGAAGGATATTCCAAACGGCCTTGAGAGAACGCTTAAGTCGATGGAAAAAATAGATTTCAGTTTTCTCGGCGACAATATAACCTTTACAGGAAACGGGACGGCTTACCATTCTGCAGTTGCCGGATCGCAGATACTTGATAAATACGGAAGAAGATGGTCCGCGGTTCAGGCCTATGAACTCCTCCTGTACAGGAAGATATCATCGCTTGTCGTTGGTGTATCCCATACTGGAAAGACGAAATCCACTGTTGATGCGGTGGCAAAGGCAAGGCTTACCGGAAAAACGGCAGGTATAACACATTTCAGGGATTCTCCCCTTGAAAAAGTATCGGATTTCCCCGTCATAATCGAGGATGAAGACCTGTCTCTATGCAACACAAAGGCATTCTTCAACAACGCATTTGCATCGCTTTTCATGGCCTCTGAATATGCAAATCTGGATACGGATTTCTCTGACCTGAGGACGCTTATAGATAAGCATGTGAGGGATGACGATGCTGAAATAAAGAGCATAGCCGGAGACTTCAAGGATATCCGGGATATATTTGTTCTGGGATCCGGTCCTAACTTCGTGACCGCAAGGGAAGGTGCACAGAAGATAAAGGAGGCCACGCATGTGCACGCCGAAGGAATAGAACTTGAGGAATTCAACCATGGCTGCACGGCCGTTATAGATGACCATTCCCTGATAATCATAGTAAGCAACGGGAAGAATGAGGAACGTACAGGGCAGATCGTGCGGGCCTCAAGGTATGTGGGAACAAAGACCATGGTGATAAACGGTGACGGTGACTACAGCTTCTACAATGAGGATATAGACGAATATTTCTCGCCATTCCTGAACATGATACCCATTTATTATCTCGCCTACTACCTGGCTGTTGCCAAGGGCATAAATCCGGATTACCTGAGGTTTGAGGACAGCCGCTACCGGAAATACGATGATACGGTGTTCCCTCCGGGAGCCCACTGATAAAAAAATCCGTTTCAGGATGATCCGTAATCAACTCGGCAGGGATGCTCGATCATCAATTCATAGTATTGACATAACGCCACTGGCGAGTATATATATTCCAAAGGCGGCAAGCACAATTGATGAAAATATCCTTATGTATCTTTCCATATTTTTTGCATAACGGTTTATGAAGAAGGGGAACAGTATGATCCACAATACTATGCCGGTGAAAAGGCCGGCCACAGAAAAAATGCTGAACCTGAGCATGAGAAAAAGCCCGGCGGTCATCCACCATATTATCTGGAAAGGATTCGTTATGCCAACGGTCAGGCCCACGATATAGTTCCCCCTTCCCGTGTGTATTTTTTTAGATGGCCTGAATACGGAATATGCGAAGTAAAACATTACAAGCGATCCTGTGATGTAAAGCGAATCAAGCAACACCTTCGGTATAAAACGGCCAACGCTGTATACGATAAGGAAAAATATGAAATCAGCCGTCATTGCACCAAGGCCAACGCTGGACCCGTGGATCCTTGACCTGATACTTTCAACGGATATTATTGAATTCACAGGCCCTGGAGGTGCGGTCAGCGAGAGTCCAAGGGCAATTCCGGAAAGGTATTCAAGAACTGGCAGCATGCAGAAATGTAAAGACAGTATGGATATAAAACCTTAACAGGAATAAGATGAACGTATATCCGTTTTTGAATATTTAACTTCATCCGGAAACTGAATATGCCTGATAAAACATGCGAATCTGCGATTCAGAACGGATGTGAAATTTATACAGCATAATTTTATATTCCATGAAGAAAGCGATCAATTATAATCTGGAAATTTTCTATTGCCTTTCATCCCCTTATTTCGTTTTCGAACAGTTCCGAAACATATTCTCCTATCGCCGGAGCAGCCGTCAAGCCGGGGGATTCTATGCCTATGAGGTCTATAAAGCCGTTGAGATCACGATCGCCTTCATGCCTTATGATAAAATCCCTGAAGGTTTTTACTGCCTTCAACTGCGGTCTTATTCCGGATGAATCCGGATAAACACCGTACTTTCTTATTGAAGGCATGTACCTTTCTACAGATTCAACGAAGTCTTCCTGATTTGATTCGATCCTGTAGTTTATATCACTGACGTAATATGCATTCGGGCCCATGCGTACAGATCCAGCAAGATCAGGAGTCAGATGGATGCCAAGCCCGTGGCCGCTTGGGACGGGGTATACGGGCATCTTCACCGGTGGTGGGCCAGTGATCCTGAAGTAATCACCCTTGCAATACTGGATCCTGTAGCCAGCCCTGTCTATGCCGATTCCGGCCATTGCGGCAATTCTGTCCGCATAGAGGCCGGCAG
>JAVRLU010000004.1:0-2171 GCA_031961165.1 Thermoplasmataceae archaeon | reverse complement strand
GGCATCTTCACCGGTGGTGGGCCAGTGATCCTGAAGTAATCACCCTTGCAATACTGGATCCTGTAGCCAGCCCTGTCTATGCCGATTCCGGCCATTGCGGCAATTCTGTCCGCATAGAGGCCGGCAGAGTTTATTACGGTTTCAGCCTCAACCGAGAATTTCTGCCCTTCACTGATTCCTTCGAGAACGTAACCGGAAAACGTTTTTTTAATGCCAGTGACCTCCGTGGACATTGCAAAGGAAACACCGTTTTTCAACGCCTTCGCCCGGAAATAATTCATGAGATCATAAGGTTCGATTATACCAGTGGACGGTGTGTATAGTGCTCTTTCAACGTATATATTCTGTTCCATATTCCTAACTTCGGATCCATCGATCATTCTCATTCCTTCAACGCCGTTGTCATAACCGTTCTTCATAAGCCTTTCAAGATCCTTTATTTCAGAATCGCTGCTGGCTACAGTTAACTTTCCAGTCTTTTTACAGGCTATACCATACTTTTCGCAGAGGGCATAAATCATGGAATTTCCTTTAACCGAGAGAATTGCCTTCAATGTACCCTTTGGGTAGTGTATACCGGAGTGAATAACCCCGCTGTTATGGCTGCTTGTTTCCATCCCGAAGGCACTGTTCTTTTCGAATACATAAACTGATTCGTTCTTCATGGAGATTTCAGATGCGATTGCAAGGCCGACTATGCCGGCCCCTATGATGACGATGCTGGCCCTTTCCATCTTAACTGCTAAGATTTATCATCGTTATAAATTTTCCCTGAAGCGCATATATCTGTGATTAAACTTTAAGATGATCGTTTTTGTATATATAGTTTGCACAGAAGCCATAGGATTAATCTAAATATCATGAAAAGTATTACAAAATTAGTTCAGAACGATGTCAGTATGCAGTAATTCAAAGATCAAGGCAAATGTAAAAACAGATAACATGATTCAGCAGGAAAAGAAATGGAAATTAACGGAAAGCAAGTTCAAAAATGGCTGGTTGGAATAATTATTATCGTGCCTGTACTGACATCAAGGGATATCCAATTAACAAAAATCTTCATCAAGTGGTGATGAAACTATTTGATCTTTGCGAAAAAACACGAATTTTTATGAAGGCCCGTTTTCCTGATAGTTCCATAAAGATCTTCTCAATGATACCTGCAAGATCATTTCTGGAGTTTATTTTTGACTTAGAAATAGATCTCCTATATTCCTATATGGATTGGATTGAAATCCGGGAAACATGGCAGGAGGCATATCGTTACCTTATACGGCTGAACAAATGTTCCTACCACAAACTTAGCGTGATGGGAACTCAAATTATCCAGTATTATCAGGATATGCTTTTCAGGGTTATGTTACATTATCTCTTCCAGGAATAATATAAAATTCCCATTCATTGAATGATCTTGGAAATCCATCAAACTCTATCCATTCAGTAAATAGAACCGAAGGATGTTCGCCCTGTACTTTTATGTTCCTTTCATGGTTTCTGGTTTATTGAAAAAATACAATTTTATAGTATTCGAGGATGTTTGAGAAGATGTTTCATCCATGAATCCAGTGATGGAATCGCCGGTGAAAATCCAGTCCAAGTTTTTCAGGACGTTATCCGAGGTGGCAGACTTCCTTTCATCATATGAATATGGCTCCGTATATTTCATTTCAATCCTCTTCAGTATTTCCCATACCTGCTTAATGGTAATATTCCACACCGGAATCATCACTAATGATACCTCTAACCTGTGCAGTTGTAAAAGAACCGTTGTATAACCTTTTCCTGAGAGTCTCCATATGATCATCTATGAATTTTTATGGACCTTTTCTTGCATAATCCTGTATGAGACCCCTCTAACCGTAAAGATTTCAGCTTTTTTTGCTATTTATAATAGATCATTTTTATTGCATCTATTTTTCTAGACGCAGATTCAATGGAATCGCCGTTATACCTGTAAAATATAAAGAGAAGCCTCTTAAGAAAAATTGTGCCTCTTTTGAGGCTTATTATCAGCCTGTTAAGATCATCTTCGATTATCTTCCTCTTTACGGGATACAGCTCAGTCTTTACCATAAATGGAAAACGATTGAAAGATATGATGATACTGGCAATAATTTATATATCCGTATTGTGCATCATGGCCTGATAGGATTTGTCAGTCATAGCCATAA
>JAVRLU010000003.1:0-45981 GCA_031961165.1 Thermoplasmataceae archaeon | reverse complement strand
TGTAAGATCATTACGTGTCATCTGTTCTTCTTATAGACTTCTACTAAAAGAAGTCCTGTCTTTTCTGTTTCAATAATATCTTAAATATGAATTAGTGATTATAGAATATGGTACTATATGCAAGAGACATAATGAGGGATTATAAACTAACATTTCCAGAGGAAATGAATGCATTTGAAGCCGCAAAAATAATGGCAAGGGATCACGTCGGTTTCATGGTTATAGCAGAGAATGATGAAATAAAAGGAATGATAACCGAATGGGATTACGTAAATAAAATAGTTTCAAAAGGACTCGATCCGGCATCGGTCAAAATAGGTGATATAATGAACGGGCCTGTAGTTTCCATTGGCCCTGACACTCCTACATACAAGGTTGCAGAGATAATGTCAAAAAATGGCATAAGGAGGCTCCCGGTCATGGAAAATGGCAAGCTTATAGGAGTCGTTACATCTAGGGATATACTGCGGACATTCAAGGACTACATGGATAGCATATCCGATATAATCTCAAGATTCGGGATACTCTGAAAAAATGGACTATAAGAAACTGGTAATAATTGCAACAAGCCTAGGCTCGTTTCTTTCGGTTGTAAACGGCACATCCTTGCTCATATCGATACCTACTATAATGATCAGCCTCCATACAACGTTCTTTTACGTTATATGGGTACTGATAATGTATCCAATGGTCATGACCATTGCGGCGCCTATATTCGGCAGGTATTCTGATTTTATAGGGCGTAAGAAATTATATAGCTTCGGTTATGTATTCTTTTTTGTAGGGTCCCTTTTATCAGCACTAAGTTTCAATGTGCAGTTCCTCCTCTTTGCCAGGGTGCTACAGGGAATTGGCGGGGCACTCCTCTTCTCAAACAGCCTGGCAATAATTGCAGATGCCTTCGATGTCATAGAGATGAAAACTGCTATTGGCATAAATGCTATGATAATAGGACTTGCTACGGCGATAGGCCCACTTATTGGCGGCATACTTACCATAATAAACTGGCGCTACGTTTTTGTTTTCAACATACCATTTTCACTGTTGGGCATATGGATGTCTGCAAAACTTAGTGACATAAAGCCAAGAAGATCCAGCTTTGAGATACGTACGCCCATTCTCTTCTCAATATTCATAGTCCTTTTCGTTATATACATGACCATAGCACCATCTGCAGGATGGTTCTCGATACCTGATTTGCTGATGATTGTATTTTCTATTGCATTCCTTGTTATTTTCTCATATGTTAGCCTCAGGACAAAGAATCCTGTCATAGACGTTTCAATATTCAGGAATACAGATTTTGCGACCCAGGGATTTGCGACCCTGCTGAGCTCCATAACGAGATATTCCTCGGTGCTGATAATGATAATATTCCTGCAGGGGCCAATGAGCCTGAGTCCGTTCATATCGAGCGTATTCGTGATACCCTATGCCGGATCACTGGGTTTATCCTCATATTTCTCGGGCAGAATCCGCAGTAAAGGCTCTGAGAACATTTTGATATATTCTGGCCTGATCCTTTCCTTCGCCGGATCAATGATCCTCTTTTTAGTAAGATCGGTGAATCCATTTTTCTTCGCCGGAATCTCCGTAATAGGCCTGGGTGTAGGCCTGTTTTATACCCCGAACAATGCCATTCTGATGCGTTCACTTTCTCCGGATATGAGAGGCATTGGGGCCGGCATGAGAACCGTTCTTCTCAATATGGGATCTGTGATAGGAATGGCCATGGTATTTTCCATAGTTGCAGTTTACGTTCCACAAAATGTCCTCAGTGATGCGTTCCTGGGAGTTGATTCATCGGTTATGTCGCAGTTCAGGTCCAGCATGATAACAGGCACAGGAATTTCATTCCTGGTTTCCGGGATTGCCTCATTTCTGGCAATATTCCTGATAATCTATTCATTCGAACACAATAAAAAGGCTAATAAACTGAAACAGGATAAACACACGCCTTGATAATTGAAAACGTTAAAAAATTTCTTTCTGCAGTGCCGGATTCAGAAAATGCTGTTTTATCATTCGATATCGAATCTCTTGTCAATGACGGCAATTTTCTATCGGATGAAAGGATAATCTCTATCTCATATGCCTATGGTTTTCATGAAATAACATCCGGCCTTTTCTTTTCAGCGGAAGATTCAGATGATGCTGAAAAGTCCCTTATGAAACAGTTTGACAGCCTTCTTGGAAGGATTAAGCCAGCCCTCATTACAGGCTATAACCACACCGGTTACGATATACCCCTCCTCGTTTACAAGACAAGAAAATACGATGATGTCAAATTCTGGAATATCAAGAAATTCCTAGGGACATCCTATACTATCGACATGATGTACGTTATTGCAGAGGACCTTTCTGGAAAGGGTGAATACAGGATAAGGAAGCTGAAAGACGCAATGAAGGAGTACGGCATGGAATCAGATTTAGAGAAGAAGAGCATAGTGGAAATAGAGGGCATGGATGTTGGCAAGGCTGTAAGATACCTGTGGAAAAATGATCCGGAAAAGCTCAAAGAATACAGTGAAGGCGATTCTGTGGCGGTTATGAAAATATTCAACAGCATATTCCGGATTCAATGATGAATTGATATGGGAAAAATATAATTCAAGAAATATCAATACTGTAAGTTTTTTTTAAATGTATCGGTAGAAGATCACGTGATTCCATTTCTCCAGTGATGCGGATTGTGATTACGCTTCAGAGGGCGATCTTCCCCGGAACTTTCGGGAACGGATGCGTATCTTCTATTCTCTCAAATCCGCAGACATAGCGTGTGAGCCTTTCTATTCCGATACCGAATCCGGCAGAAGGCAGAAACCCGTCCTTTGCAAATTCAAGGTACCATCTGAACTGTTCCTCTGTCTGGCCCTTTTTATGTATTCTCTCAATTATCTTTGAATACTCGAATTCACGTTCTCCCCCTGAAATGGCCTCCCCAAAGCCTTCAGGATATATGAGATCCATATCAATCAGCTTTCCGGGGTCGTTCTCATTTTCCCTGTCATAAAATTCTCTCTCTTTGAGCGGTATATCCGTGATCCAGAACGGATCCTTTTTAGTTTTTGAGAGAATGTTCTCAAAATCTTTTCCATATTCATGCACAGCCTTTTCATAGGTTATCCTTTCAAACGGTACAGATGGTATGCGAAGATCACGCGAAAGGGCCCTGAGATCATCACCATTTGTTTCCTTTATCTTTTTAAACAGATGTACAAGCATACCTTCAGCAAGGCGCATCATGTCATCCCTGCTTGCGTTCCTCTGTTCAAGGTCAAGCTGGGTAAATTCGTAAAGATGCCGGCCAGTCTTTGCTTTTTCTTCCGTTTCCAGCCTTATGTTCGGGGAAAAGGTAAAGAATTTTTCAAAGTGTTTTGCCAGTATCTGCTTGTGAAAAATCATGCTCTTTGTGAGCGAATACTGATAGCCGTAATATTCAAGCTTTGGATCAAAAACGGGATGGTTCAGCGGATCCGTTATGATCGATATTATCACCGGCGGAATCTCTATATATCCTCTATCCTTTAAATACTGCGAGAGTATTGTCCGTATAGAACTCGATATTTTCAGCGAATGCACAAGTTCTTCTTTATCCAGATGCCCGTTCACATTATCAACAATTTCAAGTATTTCCTTGCTTTCCATGGAAATATCAATTATAAAATTACATATTAAATTTGTTAATTATTTTTCGACAGTTTGTTTATATATGTCAGTAATACAGGATTATTATGAACGTTATGACTAAAATTTATATATGCTTCTATGATGGCCATGCATGGATGAAAAGGATTACCAGATACTCAACTATCTGATTGAAAATGGAAGGGACAAGATTTCGGATATGTCAAAAGCGCTTGACATACCGCGTGTAACAATATACGAAAGAATGCAGAATATGATAAAGAACGGAACAATAAAGAAATTCACAGTAATACCGGACTACAAAGCGCTAGGGATACCGGTAGTTGCGTTCATATTTATTTCATACACTCCTAAGGACGGTATATCCCAGCGCGAACTTGCCTCGAAAATAGCCAAGTTCCACGAAGTTGAAAACGTATACATCATCGCAGGAGAATGGGACCTTTTTATAAAGGTAAGGGAAGCTTCGACGGAAGCTGTCGGTAACTTTGTGCTTGATAAACTCCGGGAAATGCCAGGCATAGAACGTGCGCAGACAATAACCGTATTTTCTGAGGTTAAATAGGATTATTACATTTTTTTGAAGCCGGACGTTATATCCGGATCACGGGCACGGCATGGTTCGATTGTATGGCACGATCCAAGCACCTGCCTTTACCACCGGCATTAATCCGGCATATTATGCCTTTATAAGGGCATATTTTAGTTCATCTATGGAACTGCTTATCCTTTCTGCGTATTCTTCAATTCTTCTTGCAATTCCCATATTCGCCTCCTCTATATCCTCAATTATAGAGTTTTCAGGCCTCGGATCCTTTATAATCTCGTTCCTGAAAGTTATGAAAGGCGAACCGATGCTTATTATTTCACTCAAGCCTTCCATTGCTATATTTCTTGCGTTAGATTCCGCATAGGAAGGGATTATGATCGCGTTCAGCACAGTTTTCTTAAAAGTTTTTAGGAGGCGCAGGAATTTCAGGTGCTGTGGCTGTGCAAATTTGCCGCCAAATCCACTTACAAGTATATACGATATTGACGGATTCGATAATTCGTATACTTTTCTGGCATTATCATCCAAATTCGGTCCTACATAAATCTTCTTTATATATACTGCTTCCGGGGATCTGAAGGGATTCGTATCCCGGGACTTTGACGAGAGCATGACGTCGATGCTTTTATCATCATATGAAAGTTTTCCGTTGTAAAAGTCTCTCAGGCCTATATACTCCCTGTCGATGACTGAAATATTGACGGTGTTTTTAACTTCCAGGCATCCCATGCTTTTCATAATGCGGTATCCGGCGTTCCCAAAACTTATGATAGATACATTCGATCTTGACCTGTAATAACTTCCCACAGCCGAAAGGCGCTGCCCATGATTATCTTCGCATTCCATCTCAAAGAACTTTTTAATATTTACCACCCCTGCCTATTTTGCTTTCATGATAATCATCAACTTTTTTGCCGAACTCATCAAGTTTTTCCATTATATCATTAAAGTTTCTGGACCTTTTCTTTATTATTTTCAGGATGTTTGATTCAAGATTTTCCCTGAGTACAGCGGATATAACATCATTTGCATCTTTAAAAAAGCCTTTTTCTATGACAGTCTTTATAATAATCTTAGAATTTTCGTCCAGATCTATGTCCTGTGGCGTATTTATAAGAGAAACTCTCTTTTTGCCTATGTATTCGAGGGCAGCATGCCTTATGAATTCGGACCTGCTTCCGAATTCCTGGTTAGTATTAAGATATTCATCTATCTCATTCAGCTCATCCTCAGAAATCCTTATAGTGAGCTTCACATCCTTGCCTATCAAAACCTGTACCTCTCTCTTTGTATAATTTAGTTAGTATATAAATTTTTCTAAGATGTATGGACAAATGTATGTATAAATAAGATTATTTATATTTAAATATAAAATATAATAATTCATGAATTTCAATATATTAATATTTATATTTACAATATACAAATTATGGTAGATGATTACGATAAACTGTTAGAAAAAGCAAAAAATGTACTTTCCAGCTCAACAAAAAATGTGGATCGCCTGAAGATACCGGACCCTGAAATAATCCGTGAGGGGAAGGTTACAATAATACGGAATTTTCTTGATATAGTTGATATGATAAACAGGGATCCGGAGCACGTCATAAAGTTCCTGACAAAGGAGCTCGGGGCAAATGTCACGCTTTCTGGACGCCGTGTCACCATAAACAAGAAAGTGAGCCTTGAAACTCTGCAGTCCAAGATAGAACAGTATATGAACACGTATGTGAGATGCTATGAATGCGGTTCCCCGGATACTGAAATACAGAAATCCGGGAGGATATCATTGCTAGTTTGCAAGGCATGCGGGGCACAGCATCCAATAAAACTTGCAAGGGAATACAAGCAGAGCGATGTGATTGAAGAGGGCAAGGAGTATGTGGTTGAGGTTACGGAGATTGGAAGCTCGGGCGAGGGCAGATCTACATTCCATGGATACACCATATTTATTCCAGGCGCGAAAAAGGGAGATACACTAAAAGTTCGAATAAAAAAGATAAAGAAGGATGTTGCCATAGCCGAAATAGTTGACAGGGAATAAACATCGAAATTTTATTCTCTATTATCCTCTTCTTTCTCCTGCCTTATATTTTTTCCAATGTTCAGCGGGTTAAGATTCTTTATGAATGTTACGAATTCATCCCTTGTAAGATCTTTAATTGCAATAGAAGCGAGAAAGAATATCAGCGAACCAAGTACTGCGCTTGGAACAAGAAGGAATATTGAATATGGCCTTACTAAATATGAAACGGAAAATAGAAAAGTTATTTCTATAGCTGCCGGAATAAGTTGCCTGATCATCCTTACGTCTATCTTTTCCCCGGTCAGCCTAAGCGAAATGATCCTGTATATGATATAATCGGATATACCGACTATCAGGGAAGCTACAACCGTTCCGGCAGGACCGGCCGAAAAATACGTTATTCCGAATATGGATGCCGGAACAAGCAGGAAGTTCAGGAGAATGTTCATCACTATCGAAGGTGTGGTTACTTTTGCCACTATCATGCTTTTGCCCTTTGCTATGATTGAACTTGTATACGGCCCTGTTATTATTGAAAAATAAGATGCAACTGCGGAGACGCTGAGTATCATGCTGTACTCAAGGTATCCAGCGCTGAATAGGTTTAGGATATACCTGGAGAATACAGCAAAAACGAGGATAAATGGGAGGATGAAAAGTGATATGAATCTTTCCATCTCCTGTACGCTGTAATTGCCATCAAATATTTTCTCTTTCCTTGAAAGCAGCGGAAGGAAGAAGCCGGAAATGGCACCCGAAAAAGCGAACAGCGAGGAAGTAATGATCTGAGACGTGTACAGGGCACTTGTGGCGTCAGCATGCCAGAAAAACTGTATTATTACCTTATCTATATTGCCATTTATTGCTGCTATCCCGGATGAAGCAGCCAGCGGAAGCGCGATGCCCAGGAAATATCTAAAAACTTCCCTTGAGGGTTTGCCAATTTTCCAGGGCCGGCCAAGATGCATGAGGAACCCGAAGTAGAACGAATACGAAATTGTGTATGTCAGGGCAATGACAATGGCTACGTCATCGTCCAGGAATTTTATAAGCTTAAGCGCGAAAAGTATTGCGATAACTATGAATATGGAATTCCTGATGACCGCCTCCATGATTGAGGGGAGTACGATCCTGTAGGGCGAAATTCTTGAACTGTAATATGCCTTTGGTGCGCTGACCATATTTGAGAGAAAATAGTAGGGAACGAGGGAAACTATGATCCAGAATTCTACAGGATTCTGGAATCCCCTGTGAAGGATATCAGTCCATATGAACAGGGCAGAGAAAATAATGGCTACAAATATAACTGAGAGGGCAAATTTTATGGCAAAATACGTACCATTTGCGCTCTTTACGTCACGTCCCTCCGAGATGCTCTTGATATAAGCAGAAGAAAATCCCAGCTCCATTGTGAGCGAGAACAGGCCGACAAACCCCATTCCAAACGCGATAAACCCCCATATCTCTATGCCAACATAGCGTGTTATGAAATAGAGGCCCACGTATCCGAATATCGCATTTATCAGGTTCTGCGTGACTATTATCGGCGATTTTCTTGTGAACAACGGAAGGTTATCATTATTCGTTAAAATAAATATTCCCTGTGAAAAAGGCACATTAAGGATCTTCCTGTTTTATTCGGATAGGGATCGATATTACAATTCTCCCCGCCTTATGAAGTGCTAAAAAAACAGCATATAATTCAAGAATAAATCGAGCAGGCGGATATAAAAAAGAAAAATGCAGGGATTACTATTCAGCTTGGGTTTCTGCAAACGTTAAAATACCGTGAAAAGAAATAGGATTAATGGGCAATAGTCTGCGACTGTTCCCTCAGGAACTGCTGCAGGTAATAGTAGGAACCTGTTCCCTTTCCGGTGTCACCGCTGAGTTTCCATCCCACGAATGGCTGCGATCCGACCATTGCCCCGGTGGATCCCCCGCTCTTCCTGTTGGCGTATATTGTGCCGACTTCTATGTTATTGAAATAATAATCAATTTCCGCCGGGTCTTCTGAAAATATGCCACCGGTAAGACCGTAATCCATGCTGTTTATGTCATTCACGGCTTCCTCAATGCTCCTGCATTTTATCACGCTTACTTCAGGCAGGAATATTTCATTTCTTATTATGTATGCATCCTTAGGAAGATCAGTCACAATGGTAGGTTCAACGTAAAAGCCATCTCTCTTGATTACGTTTCCGCCTGTAAGAATTTTTCCCTTAGCGAATTCCTCCCGCATTTTTATGAACTTATCGTATGCGCTCTTATTAACAAGGGGATTCAGGAATGTTTCCTTCTTCCTCGGATCATCCGGCTTGATCTGTTCCGTCCTTTCCTTAAGTTTTACCATGAATTTATCGTATATGCCTTCCTGAACATAAAGAAGGGAGCATGCGCTGCATTTCTGGCCCGCAAAGCCGAATGCTGCCCTTACAACACCCTCCACGGCTTTATCCATATCAGCCCTATTAGAAACAATTATCGCATCCTTTCCGCCCATTTCGGTTATTACAACCTTCGGTCCGTTTTCAAGTGCGTTTCTGTGTATTTCAAGACCGACATCCCTGGATCCGGTGAAAACTATTCCAGCGACCTTTTTATTCTCGACTATATGCTTTCCAACTATTCCCCCGGATCCTGAAACAAATGCCAGAACGTTCTTTGGAACCCCTGACTCATGCATCAGCCTTACCCACATGTAAAGCGAGAGGGGTATATCACTTGAGGGCTTCAGGATAACGGCGTTTCCTGTTACAAGCGGTGCCGTGCTCATTCCCACGCCTATTGAAAAGAAGTTGAACGGCGATATAACGCCAAATACTCCGTAAGGTTTCATTACGCTCATGGATTCTTCGTTTTTGTAGGCTTTTCCGGTAAGTTTCACGAATCCGTTGTTCTCGATAAGGTTCAGTGCATAGTATCTCATGAAGTCTATCGCTTCATCAACATCGCCTATAGCCTCATACCGGTTTTTCCCATTTTCATATGTCAGGGCGGCAGCGAACCTGAATTTCGATCTGCTGAGCTCGTCTGCGGCCTTTAAGATGATCGTAGCCCTGTTAAGGTACCCGGTATCATACCATTGCCTGTAAGATGAGTGCAGCATCTCAACTGCCTTTGATATGGACGATTCTGAAGCCAGCTGGAACGTTGCCAGTTCCTTTCCATCTATCGGGCTTATATCCTTTATCTTTTTATCCTCTATAACATCCGAATCAATTATATTTGGATACTCTTTATGAAAATAGCTTTCTATTTCCTTGAGGGATTCCTCATATTTTCTGTCAAATTCAGCCTCCTTTCCAGCATCTCTCATTTTTATGTATGTATTTTCATTCTCAAACATATTATCACCAAGCCGTTATTTATAATATTTTATGTCCGTATACGTGTCTAAAGCCCGTTATCAAATATAAATATTATGTAATAACTCGCTTTATTATGGTATGATATATCATTTATTCTTCCCGGATTCCTTATTCAGAATATTCCCTTTATATCTCGAATGCTGTATCTGCGTTTACATGTTAGAGACGAAGAATGCTGAGGTATCCGTGCCGGATAAAATTAAATGAATGCAACAAAATTTGCAGATCATTTAAGCAAGAAAGCCACTGATCTTGTGATTTGGATGAAGTGCGACGGGTTTATTGGAAATAACGATACTCATATTTAAGTACCGTGCGGCGAACGGGAATTTAAGGCTAATAAACCACCCGATATGAACGATAGAGGATGGATCAAGACCTCCGGATCGGTGAAAAAGGCACTGTCGATGAAGCAGGAACCTCAAATCGTTTACGATGGGAGGGATGTCAGATCCTTTCGGGTAGTGCAAGGATTAAACCGCTTCGTATTCTATAAGCACTTCCTGCTTCTCCATCAATGAATGTGCGCATAAACCAAGCCAAGGAGTTGCAAATAAAATCAAAGGTTCAATGGCCATGACCTGAACAGTATATTTCAAGCGGAAGCTGTGTCAATAAGCTGGAGATGTTATATTTTAATTCATAATGAGAAATTAAAAGTTAACGGAAAGACCGATGAATGGTTGAATATGGAATATGCAATTGGAGGTTAACGGATGGAATCGATCGGGATAAAAATGCAGGAAAAAAATACCGTGAAAGAATGTTTTTTACCATGTTAGGCATAAACTTTTAATGTTAAAAAATAAAAGCATTATTTCTATAAATGACCTCAGTAAATCCGACATTTTTGAGGTTTTTAACGTTGCTGACGATATGCTCGGAAAAATAGAGAAGGATGGTAGCACAGGCCTGCTGAACTCAAAGATTATGGCCACGCTCTTCTACGAGCCAAGCACGAGAACCAGGCTGTCATTTGAAAGTGCAATGCACAGGCTTGGGGGATCGGTAATAAGTGTATCGGATGTGAAGACAAGTTCTGTTGCAAAGGGCGAAACACTGGCGGATACCATCAGGATGGCATCTTCATATTCTGATATAATAGTGATAAGGCATCCACTGGAGGGGGCGGCCCGGCTAGCCTCAAGGTTTGCATCGAAACCAGTCATAAACGCAGGGGACGGTTCAGGAGAGCATCCAACGCAGACCTTGCTGGATCTTTATACCATAAGGAAGGAACTCGGGAAGATCGACGGAAATACAATAACCATGGTTGGCGATCTTAGGTACGGCAGGACAATACATTCGCTCATAATGGCCCTTTCATCGTTCGATGTTAAGGTAAACCTTGTATCGCCGCCCATTCTCAGGCTGCCGGAATACGTTTACAGCATGGTGCCTGACAGGAAAACGATAAGGGAAGTCGATTCACTCTCAGACGTCATTGGGGATACGGACGTCCTTTACGTAACCAGAATACAGAAGGAGCGCTTCTCAGATCAGAACGAATACCAGAGCGTTATCGGTTCGTATTCGATAACGCCCGATACGGTTGCAGCCATGAAGGAAAAGAGCATAATAATGCATCCGCTACCGAGAATAGATGAAATTTCCCCTGAAATCGACAGGAAACCGCAGGCGCGTTACTTCAAACAGGCTTATTACGGGGTGCCGGTGAGGATGGCCCTGATATACATGATACTGGGTGATTGAAATGGATACTACACTTAAGATATCTAAAATAAAGGATGGGACTGTTATAGACCATGTGCCATCAGGAAAGGGAATAAGGGTGCTTTCAATACTTGGAATAGACGAAAACATTGAAAATACAGTCAGCGTCGGCATGCATGTGCCAAGCAGGAAATCGGATTTCAAGGACGTCATAAAGATAGAGAACAGGTTTCTTGACAGGAACGAAATAGATATGATCGCACTGGTAGCACCAAACGCGACCATAAGCATAATCAGAAATTACGAAATCAGTGAAAAGTTCAACGTAGATCTTCCTGAAAAGCTGATCGGTGTTGTAAAATGCAAGAACCAGAACTGCATAACAAACACAAGGGAACCGGTAAAAACAGAATTCGAAATCGTCTCGAAGCACCCGCTTATAATAAGGTGCTCATACTGCCAGAGAACAATGAACGAAAAGGACATATTCTCCTAACTCTTGCATATGATCCTTTCTATTTCTTCAACGGTTTTTGCGAAATCTGAATCCCCCACGATCGCAGGCTTAATTCCTGACTGCTCAAGGGCTTCTGCGGTCGGCGTTCCTATTGCAAATGCCATTTTTCCTGTCCGTTTCAGTGTCACGGCCGCTATTCTTGCTTCCATGGATGATGTGATGAGGGCCCCGATACAGTCACCGGACATGCACATATTTTCAAATTCATTTGGTCTTTCTATAACATCATAGGTTCTTACATCGATGTACCTGACCTTCCCGTCTATAATCCTGTTCAGATCTTCGTTTGCCATAGAGCTTCTCAGTAGAAGTGCATATCCGTTGCGGCATACCCTGATCATTTTTTCTGCCAGGCCCTTCGAATCCTTCCGATCCGGCACAATGCACTCATGGCCATGGGATCTTATGGCATTCGCCGTATTTTCCCCGATTGCAAGGTATTCTGCAGGATAATCCCCCACGTTTCTGAAGAAGATATCGGCTCCGACAGAACTCGTGAAGACTATGTATCTTATATCGTACTTCCTCAGGATGCCTTCGTAATCAACGTTCAGCGGCCGGATAGCTGTCAAGGGACAGTTGACAACGTTGAAGCATCTTCCGGAAACTGGAGAGAATTTTTCCGCCGGCCTTGTTGAAATGATATATTTCATAGCCTGTACCCGTATTCCTCAGGTATTTCTGATCTTATATATGCGATAAGATCCTGGATATCGCTTTCATCATCAAGTATATAGCGTATATCCGTGAATTCGAAAGACTTCAGGGAGTAAAATCTTGATATTATCGAAAATCCTGATCCTCTTGACGTGCACAGTATCCCGACGGGCGTTGAACATCCAAGCTTCAGTGATCTCATTATACTTCGCTCTATCATCGAAATTCTATAAGTTTTTTCATCGTTTATTTTTTTCATGATCTCTTCTAATTTTCCATTCATACCCACGATGGCTATGATGCCCTGATTCGGCGACGGCACGAATTCTTCCGGATCGAGGCGATAGTGCCTGACGTCTATTCCCATTCTTTCTATGCCGGCTTCTGCCATAACTGCGCCGTCAAGTGATCCATCCTTTACTTTGCCTATGCGTGTTTCTATGTTCCCGCGGAGGTTCTCCACAATTATGTCGTCCCTTGCCGTCCTGAGTTCGTATGCGCGTCTCAGGCTTGATGTCCCGATTCTTGAACCTGGTTCAAGTTCTTTCAGCGGTTTTTCCGAAACTAAGCAGTCATTGTATGGCCCGCGTTCAAGCACGGCGGATATTGAAAGGCCGTCAGGCAAGTCGTAAGGTATATCCTTTGCACTGTGCACGGCGATATCGATCTTTCCCTCAAGTATCATATCGTTGAGTTCATTGACAAAAATACCGGTCCTGTTTATGGAATATATTGGTGTTGTCCTGTCAGCGTCTCCTGTCGAACTGTGCTTAACAATTTCAGTTTCGTATCCAAGCGCCCTGATCCTCTCGGAAACCATATTGGCCTGGATCACGGCAAGCCTGCTCGGCCTTGTGCCTATCCTGATCATCACATCATCCTTTCAAAGACCGTGTCCACGGCCCTGATCGTTTTTTCTATGTCATTTTCAGAATGCGCGAAACTCACGAAATTCGTTTCGTACTGGCTTGGAGGGAGATATATGCCCTCCATTGAAAGCATCCTGAAAGCCCTGAAGTATGCATTTTTATCGGCTTTAAGGGCATCTGCATAGCTTTTTACCCTGTCCGTCCCGAAGAATATCTGGAACATGCTTCCGATGCTGTTTACTGCGATTCTCTTTTTTCTCTTCTCCGCGGACCTCGATATTCCTTCAACGAGCTCCTCCGTCCTTTTTTCAAGTGTCCTGTAATCGCTCTTCTGAAGCTCATTCAGCGCCGCAAGGCCGGCAGCCATTGTCAGGGGATTCCCTGAGAATGTCCCGCTCTCGTAGACGGATCCGCTTGGCGAAACCATCTTCATTATATCCTTTCTTCCTCCAAAAAGCCCTATGGGGAGTCCTCCGCCAATTATCTTGCCGAGCGTGGTTATATCCGGTTTTATGTTTATTATGTCCTGGTAAGGGGAAAAGGCGAAGCGGTATCCGGTTATGACCTCATCGAAAATAAGCAGTGACGAGTATTTTTCCGTTATTTCCCTGAGAAATTCCAGGAAACCCGGTTCTGGAAGTATTACGCCCGCATTTCCCATCACGGGCTCGGTTATAACCGCAGCTATCCTGTCGCCGAATTCCCTGAAAATGGATGAAATGCTATCCTCATCGTTGTATTTCGACACTATGACTGTGCCGGAAACCTGTTCAGGTATACCTGGAGATGAAGGCCGGCCAAATGTGAGTGTGCCGCTGCCTGAACTTATAAGGGAATAATCGTGCGCACCATGGAAACCCCCTTCCATCTTGACAATTATATCCCTTCCGGTATATGCACGTGCAAGCCTTATAGCGTGCATTGTTGCCTCTGTTCCTGAATTTGTAAATCTCATCATCTCTATATTGCGCGAGGATTCCCTGATCTTCCGTGCCAGCAGAATTTCTGATTCTGAGGGCGTACCGAAAAGAACTCCGTTTTCAAGCTGTTCTTCTACAGCTTCCCTGACCCTATCGTTGGAGTGGCCGAGGATCAGGGGCCCAAATCCAAGGCAGTAATCAATATATGAATTGTTTTCAACATCATATATCCTTGATCCCTTCCCTTTCTTTATATAAATTGGATTGTCAGGGTAGTACCTTACGGGTGAATTCACACCCATTGGAAACAGGTCGATAGCTTCTTCAAATAACTTATGCGAATCCATAAAAGGTTATTGTTAATAATAATTTATGATTTACCCATGGGATGATATGCATAACGGGAATTCCCGCAACCGGAAAGACGAAGGTTTGCGAACTTCTCAGGAAGAGGGGAATTGAATGCGCTGAAGCGAATGAGTTCGCAGCGATATCAGGATGCCTGAATGACGGGGAAGTTGACATAGAATGCCTTAAGAATTATTTGAAATCAACGGCTTTCGATGGTGTCATTTCATCCCATTACTCCCATCTTCTAGGCTGTGAAAAGGTAATCATACTTTACGCAGACGAAAAGGACCTGAGGGAAAGAATGGAGAAAAGGGGCTACCCTGCGGAGAAAATTAACGAGAATATAGATGCACAGGATTCGGATGTGATTTACTATGAAGCCCTTGATCTGATGCCGGAAAACAGGATCATCAGGATAAAGACCGGAAACATTGATGAAACACTTGAAAAAGTCATGAATTCTATCATGGCTGAAAGAAAAAGGTAATTGATGCACTTCGTTTCATTAAGTTGTGCCTGTGAATAATTGATATAAAAGGTTGGATTGATCCAGTATGCTTGACAGCTACCGTTCAAAGGTTGACTGGTTTCTTACGCCGCTTTCGAAGGCTTTCATAAAGCTGAATCCCAATGCCATATCTGTTCTTTCCCTAATTCTGGCAGCTGCTGCAGGGATATCATATTATTACGGGCTTCTTCTTCTTTCCTTTTTTGCCATCATGTTTTCTGCGCTATTCGATGCCATAGACGGAAAGGTGGCACGGCTTCGAAACATATCCTCGAAGCGTGGCGACCTGATCGATCATACGTTTGACAGGTACTCTGATATTTTCATAATCCTGGGCTTCTCTTTCAGCGCCCTTGGAAACGTATACCTCGGATTGTTTGCCATAATAGGGATACTCATGACGAGTTACATGGGCACGCAGTCACAGGCCCTTGGCTTGAACAGGCTGTACGCAGGCATAATGGGGAGGGCCGACCGCCTGGTGCTGATGATGATCTTCATAATTGTGCAGATATTCATCAGGACATTTTATTATTCGCCCGTCGTTAGCATAACACCAACAAACCTCATCCTGATCATTTTCGGCATTGTTGGTAACCTGACCGCTGTGCAGAGATTTTTGATATCCTACAAAAAGTTATGAGATTCCTTTAATATTGATATGCGGCAATATTTGCCCTGCCGAAGCTTAAATGTCCTGGAATCTTGAATTTGCATGAATGGATATATTTTCCAGCATAATTTTGATCAATTCCAGTATCGCATCCGCCGGTGTTCTGTCCTTTCTTATCATGCATTTACGTTTATCCTGCCCTCATCGGGAGAATCTGGCTGGCATATATCCTGCAAAAGGATGATGCCAGTGACCTCTTCGTCATAAATATACGTTCCAGGTTCCAATTTTCATATTTTATTGCCGAAACACTTTCGTTTCATGATGCTGTTTTATTGCATTCTGTCGATTATGCTATAATAACGGTGCGCTATCTCCTCTGCCGCCTTTTTGTCCTTTGATTCCCCGTATATCCTTATTATATTTTCCGTTCCTGACGGCCTGATGAGAACCCATCCATTTTTTTCCTCGATCTTTACTCCATCCGTTTCATCAGCCTTAACCGATTTAACAAGATTCTTTTTAATAATTTCCCAGTCTATTTTCCGTTCTATCTGTAGTTTCTCCATATAGTATTGTGGCAGTTCTGATATCAACTCAGATACCTTTTTGCCTGATTTCGCCATGGATTCAAGCATCAGGGATACCGTCATAGCACCGTCACGGCAGTACTGGTGCTTTCCATATATAACCCCTCCGTTTTCCTCTCCTCCGATAACTGCGCCGTTATCGATCATCGCCCTTGCCACCACCGGGGCCCCGACTCTTGTCCTTATAAGTTCAGCTCCCTTTTCACGGCATATTTCAAGTATTGCATCGGAGCTGCTGATCGGTGTAACTACCTTATCGCCCTTTTTTGCAACGTTCTTGACGATAAGAGAAAGGCTCTTGTCCCCGTCAATGAAATTCCCCTTTTCGTCCACGAATACGGCCCTGTCTGCGTCACCGTCATGCGCGATTCCAAGGTCGAATTTACCTGTCTTCATAAGGTCAATAAGATTGCCAAGGTTTTCAGGTTTTGGCTCGGCATTTCTTGATGTGAATTTTCCATCCGGATTGGCGTTAAGCGTGACAACGGAGCATCCAAGCCTGCTGAGAAGGTATGGTGTCGAGAAGTAAGCGGCCCCGTTTCCCGGATCAGCCAGCACCCTGAATCCTCTCTTTTTTATTGCATCTCCATCCACTTTCGATATAACGCTGTTTATGTAAAGGTCTATAGCATCATTAACATACGAATAATTTCCTATTCGGTCCCACTCAACTTTTTTGAAATTTCTCTGCCAGTAAATCTCCTCGATCTTGATTTCATCCTTCCTGTCAAGTTCAGTGCCATCATTTGAAATGGCTTTTATGCCGTTGTACATTGGCGGATTGTGTGAAGCGGTTATAACGACTCCGTACATACCGTGGATCTTGGCGTAATACTGGATTGCGGGAGTAGGGAGAATACCGAGATCGGTTACACTGTTACCTGTGGAAAGAATGCCTGCAGTTACCGAAGATTTTATCATCTCCCCCGTAGATCTCGTATCACGGCCTATAACTATACTGCCATCGAAATACGTGCCTATTGCTTTCCCTATATCCATTGCAAATTCCGCGGACAAATCCTGGTTTGGAATTCCCCTGATGCCGTTTGTGCCGAAAAGTCTCTTGTTAGAATCCATATATGGTAATATCGAAACATCTTTATTTATATTTACGGTGAAGGCACTTAAGCCGTTTCAATATAAACAAGCATTTTCCTACGAATGGTCCCTCAGGATCTTAATTTCAAAGGCATTTCCAGCAGAGGCCGGCATTCAGAAGCGCGAATTTACAGGCATGAATCCTTCGAGCACGATTTTCATTCATTAAAATGCCGAAATGATATATCGATTTACTGGCATTTTCATTTTCTGGATACAATCAAAGCTGTGAAAGAGATTTTCCTTATTTTAATGCATCGTAGCGAATATGATCGGATCATACGGGCAGTTTTCCGGGCCGTGAGATAAGCCGCCTGAAAGCGCCTGCATAGACAAAATAATATATCAGAACTGGATACGGAAGCATGGCATATAAAGAAAACTGTACTTCATGCGGTGTAGGGCTTGTTGATGAGGGTTTCTCAATATTCGAGTGCCCGAACTGCGGTGCTGAGATAATAGGGCGGTGCAAGAGCTGCAGGGAGCATTCCACCCCGTATACATGCAGCAAATGTGGTTTTACAGGGCCGTGATGACGATGGGAGACGTTCTCGTTACATTAAAAATTCTTCCGAAGGATTCCGATACCGATATGGTAACGATGCAGAAGAAGATCGAGGAAAAACTTCGCGGAATTTGCGATATAAATCGTGCAGAGCTGAAGGATATAGGATTCGGTGTAAAATACCTCCATCTTGAAGTTATAGTTGATGACAGCAAGGGAAAGATAGACAGTGTCGAAAATGCGATATCAACTGTACCGGAGGCTGGAGAGATAAACACGGAAAATGTTTCCCTGATATGAACTTCTTCCTGATTTTTTATATTTCATTGGTTTTGCTTGTATTTTTCGGCTTTATATATATAGGATTTTATGACAGCAGGCATGATCCTGCAATAAAAAGCGAAAGGAGATTCAGGACGCTTGTCATAGTCCCATGCAGAGGAATCGATCATTCGCTCCTGAAGAACCTGAAAAGCATCACATCCCAGGATTACAGCGCAGATTACATTGCTGTTGTTGACAGCGAGGATGATAAAGCCGTTCCATATATAATGGAAGCTGGAATAAACTACATCGTTTCTGATTATCCTTGCGTAAAATGCAGTGGCAAGGTTAAGGCTATTTCAACGGCAGTTACCAGGTATCCCGATTACGAAGTTTACGTAATAGCCGATTCCGATATAACGCCCGATAGAAACTGGCTCCGGTTACTCGTTTCTCCGCTGCAGGACAACAGTAATGGCATATCAACAACCTTCCCGTATTTCTATCCTGTGGGCGGCTTCTGGTCAAAGTTCAAGGCTGTATGGGGAACTGTAGGCCAGTCGCTGATGGAATCTGAAAGGACAAGGTTTGGATGGGGCGGATCACTGGCCTTCAGGAATACATTGATATCAGGCAATATGAGGTATTTTTCAGAAGCCATAAGCGACGATACCGCACTGACGAAGATATGCAAGGATGCGGGACTAAAAATAGCCTATGTCAGGGAAATAAGGCCCAAGGTAGAAAGCCCTGAAAAATTCAGCGAATTCCTGGAATGGGCCAACAGGCAGACTGCACTGTCAATAAATTCATCCAGGAATGTTTTCATGTACGGTATGATCTATTACTCGATGTATATTTTCCTTTTCTTATCCGCGTTTGCTCTTTCCTTCTACAATTTCATATTTATTTTTTTATTTATTCCCTTCGTGATAGGCATAGTGAAGATGTACCGCAGGACAGTCATAAAGTATCCTTCATTCATCATTATGTACCTCATAATGCCTTTCTTTTACCTTGCAAACCTGGTATCTGCCAGGATGATGGATTCAATAGAATGGCGCGGGCGCACATACAGATTTGATAATCAAACATGATGATTCAATTAAGTACAACGTATAGAAATATTTTTAAGCGAAAATATTCTATGAAAAATAGCGATTAGAATCTCACGGTAAGGACAACAAAGAGTAGCGCTATTATTATGGAGACAAGGAATACGTATATATCCCAGGTGAAGACTTTATAACCGTCCAGCGGAGGTATCGGAAGGAGATTGAAGAAACCGAACCAGAAATTCATGGTCGCCGTGTATATGAGTATCGCAGATACTATCCCGACAGGGACCAGTATCCCGGAGATGTAAAGTATGAGTCCAACACCTATGTTCGTTGCAGGGCCAGCAAGGGCCGTTTTCCCTATTTCATCTTTCCTGTATATGCCGCCGATGTTGACTGCCCCCGGGGCCGCAAATATAAAACCGAATACAGACGTAAGCAGGGCGAGAAGTATCCCGAAGGGCCACATCTTAAAGTATGCTATTCCGCCGTATGAACGTGCTACGTATCTGTGGGCAAGTTCGTGAAAAAGGAAAGCCGTTACGGATACAAGGAATGCAAGGGCTATCACAAAGAGACCGCCGTAAGGGGATGAAAACCTGAGGGCTATGGCAAACGCCGCTGTAAGTGCAAACACTGCAACCAGTATGTCCTTTTTTTCGTTTGAATAGGTATTTCGATACATGTTCAAAACTTGTCCTTTTCCATTAATGCCAAAGTGTTTAATATAGCCATCGCAGTCCTTATTCCTGTGCCCATATTTACTATAATCGATAGGGGATCAGCATTTATGCCCTTCTTGATGGCCTCTTTTGCAAGATTCGTTACGTTTTCATCATTTGTTGCGGCTTTTAAATTCAATGAGCTCTTGATGTATATATAGAGATTTCTGGCAGTGACAGGATCAGGTTCGCGCAGTACCCCGTAGATGGTGGATATTTTTATATCATCAATATTTTTTATCTTCCTGTGTTTAAAGGCATCCCGGATCACTGATCCCGAAAGATTTTCCAGATCGCTTTCCATAATATTCCCGTAATACTTTTTGCTTTCAAGGAATGCAAAAACATCGGGGACAAGATCGTCGGGAATGTCGATTTTCCTTGCAGCTTCAGATCTGTCCATGAGGTGTCCGATCTTGTATTCGGCCTTGAGGATCCGTGAAACATAGCGGATAGTTTTATCCAGCCGATCATATTTCTGTATATCTTCATATATCATGTCTTTATCGTCTTTACTGATCATCGATCCGTAAGAATCTGCAATGTTTCTTGCACTGTCAAAATCCCGATCGTGAATATAAGATCTTATGACGTACTGGAGGCTTTCGCCGTCAAATACCTTATTTTTCTTGAATGTCTTTATGATTTCATCATAATTTTTCATTTCATAGTCTATCCTGTAAATTCTTTTCAGGAATTCCCCCCTGCATCTTTCCTCGTTGCATTTTTCGATGAGGGAAATTGCAAGATCATGCGCTTCCGGGAATCTTGCTGTGCCCATTAGCATATCGATGAGTGCAATCGCTATATCCATATTTCCCGGCACGTTCTCGTGCAGGTTCCTTACTATGCTGATTGCTTCATCCGGTTTGCCAAGTTCGAAAAGCTTCCTTGCGATCATAAGCCCCAGCTGCGGAAAACCTTCGGAATTATAAAGATTCATTATTTCATCACGTATCTCATCATTTTCCCAGGCGTTCTGGATCAGGTACTGAAATGTCTGTACATCCATCTTTTTCGTGTTTTTTATAATATTTTTTATTTTTTCAATGTCCCCGCTCCTGAAATAAAATTTAATGCCGTATATACCAGGATTGTCAATATTTTTAAGGATGTCAGAGGCCTCATTATAGGCCCCGGCTTCTATCAGGGAATCGATGTATCCAGGAATGCTCTTTGGATCGCAACCATTTCTTATTGCATTTCTGTAAGCCTTTATGGCATCACCGTAAAGCTTCTTTTTGTAGTAGTAATCCCCTATCTTTCTAAGGAGTTCCGCATCTTTTATTTTCTCGATATTTGCTGATAAGTAAGAATACGCATCCTCCTCTTTTCCCGCCTTTAAAAATATGTTGAAATAGGCCGCAATATCCTTTTCGCTCACCTTATCCTCAGGCAATGAATGAATGGTTTCAAGCGATTCAGGGTATTTTCCCGACAGGAAGTAATAATCCCGCTTGAATCTTAAGGTATGTTCATTGGAAATACCGGATGAATCAAAAAATGAAACAGCTTTCTCCAGGAAGTCCTTGTCCGTTGAATACTTCATTTCCAGATCGCCGAAGGGAATTTCATCCAAATCGATAGATGCCAGTTTTTTGACGTCGTCAATGGCGTCTTCCGGCGATACAAGCAGGTGAAGCCTCAGGAAATCTATATTTGTAAGTATTTGCATAGCCTTTTCAACGCTTTTCTTTGCCTGGGATACCTTTCCTTCCCTGAAGAAAAGATATGCATAGGTATAGTGGTAAAATGGATCATCCGACGATTTATCCCACATGGACTGCAGAATCTTCTCCGCCCTTTCATAGTTGCCTGTGGATATATACGAGATCGAAACAGGATACAGGAAATTTGGAGCATCAGCATCACTGGTCTGCGCCTGGCTGTGCATTATGGACGATACTGAATCGGAAACGGCATACACCGGGCCGAGGCAGGAAACAGAAATGGCGGCCCTGACTTTTTCAGTAAGCGTACGGTATTTCTCAATGTAGTTCCATACCGATATCCATGCAAGCGAAAGTGAGCATTTTTCCACTGCATAATCCATTATATAATCGGTTCCCTTTATTCTCTTCCCAATCAGCCGGTCGATGATCACCATCAAATAGCTTTTTTCCGGATTCAATTTCATGAGTGCTTCAATCTGCCAATCTCTTCTTACGGTGAAGAATACGGCATCAAGAAAAAGCCCGTCGTCCATTATCTCTGGCCTCTGGCCAACGAACGCCACTGCCTTTTCAATTTCCTCAAGGTATATCAGTGAGGATGCGTAAAAACCCTTGAAGTCATTTTTCACATCATCATTTTCACATTTTTCATAAGTTTCGATGAATTCAGAATATTCAGCATTTTTATACTGAAAATTAAGTATATATCTCAGGGCCTCGCTGTCACCGGGATTGGCTGCCAGCAGTTTCTTGTACATTTCATGTTCAAGATCAAGATTCCCTGTGATTCCTGATAGCCTTGCGGCAGCTCTCATAACTTCAGGATCATCAGGGAACTTTGAAATCGCCGCATTTATGTTTTTGACGGCTCCGTCGATGTCTCCTGCCTTTTCCACGATCTGCGAAATACGGATGTAATCCTGTGCCCTGAGGTCTATGCCCTTTATGGACGAGAAAGCATCAAGGAAGAGATCGTATTTCCCGTATTCATACGATATGTCTATGAGCTTGTAAAAAGCTTCCTTATCCCCCGGATAATTCTCAAGAATCTTCTTGTATATGTTTATTGCCTTGATCCATTCTCCTTTTTTATAATGAGCGAATCCAGTCGATTCAAGAAGCGCATAGTTTTGAGGATCCATGTTAAGGCCTTTCTCAGCAAAAATTATGGCATCATCGTACTGTTCGGCTTTTATGCAGGCCTTTGCAATTTCAACGGCATCCTTAACCTCCCTTATGTCTTCAGGCATAACATGATTGATCGCGTATTTTAGGGCTTCGTTATCATTCTGCTTCTCAGAAAGATCTATTAAATCGATTACGTAACCAATATATCTGTCAACAGTAATGATATCCCTCAAAAATTTAACAGCGTGTTCATTTTTGCCTGCGTTTATGAAATTATCAATTATTTTCCTGTTTGTAGAGGCGTTCCTTTCTCTTTCTATATAAGGGGAAAATATCCTGTCATCATACCTTCCGCATTCTGACAGGAATATGCATGCGTTTTCATATTTTTCGATATAGATCGAGCTCTTTATCAGCATCTCCATTGCATTTTCTGATTCACAGAATGATCTATCGGATAATATTGTTATTGCGGCATCGCTATAATCACCATTTTTGAAGAAATTCAGGGCCTT
This sequence comes from Thermoplasmataceae archaeon, assembly GCA_031961165.1. Lineage (GTDB taxonomy): Archaea > Thermoplasmatota > Thermoplasmata > Thermoplasmatales > Thermoplasmataceae > JAVRLS01. Next base: position 22,724 of record JAVRLU010000003.1, on the reverse strand, counting down.
AGCTTCTTTAAGTGATTTATTTTCAGGATCTATAGTTTCGAGGATATTTATTACCTCTTCGTATACCCTGGAATCAGCTATATTCCTGAGCAGAACAGATATATAAGGTCCGAGGTCCTTTGCATCGATCGCATCCTTCTCCGTTGAATTCAGAATGTTTATAAGTTCCGATATTTTTGTCTCCTTTTTCGATGGATCGTTTTCGTTTACAATAGAATTTATTTTTATTATTATACTCCTTGTGATTTTAGGATCGCTCATTCATTATCTTAATAACTTCATCTATTTTATTTATTGCCCGAACCAGAAATTAAGATTGATATATCGCGATTATTTCAGAAGGATCGATGTTATGTACATTGTTCCGTAAAGCACCAGCGCAACTATCCATACCATAAGTACAGAATGGTGGAGTCCGTGTGCGATCTTCCCGCCATCTGACACTTTAAGGGATATTCCGCCGATGAAGGAATGGACAATGAGTATCATGACAAGAAAAATTTCCATCATGAATAATGAGGACGACGGCGGTGACAGAAAAATGCCCGTCATCCCTAATGATGAAACCTTGAATTTTGAAAACATTCCGTCAATTATTCTTAGGATTCCATATGAAATTGCAAGTGAAAATGAGAGCCCTGCGGTCAGCCCGTACATTATTCCAACGAATCCCGTTACGGAAGAATGCCTTCTCTTGCGCATTGATACAACTTTTTCAAAATTCCCGGATATGATCATGCCTGACTTGAGTGCATCTGCGCCGAGATCGACCGTTTCCGCATACGTTTCTGAATATATCTCGATTAAGTGCGATCCGGTATCGGCTGAAAACATCTTCCAGCTTCTCAGGCTGTCGATCCTGTACAGGAGCCTTTTGTAAAGGTTATTGACATCCTTTGACAGCACTCCGAAATCATGGACAACTATGGCCTTAAGGGCATCTATTATGATGTTTCCTCTTGCTGATGCTGATCCGGAAAGCGATCGGATGAAACTGCCGTACATGTCATCTTTTTTCAAGACCTCATTTTCCATTTTTGATCCGACGTAACTCGGCCATGCAAATGGTGTTATGACGATTGCAAATGAAAAATAGAAGGGGATTGTGCGTATAATGCCGGTCAGATCGATTACTATGAAGAGACCCATCGAAAGCGTGGCTGCCAGCATAAAAAGTTTCTTCATCTTTACGGAAACATCCGTTTTTATTCCCGTATCGTGCCATATTGGGTCCTTCGGGAGTCCTATCTTTATTCCGTAGACCAGCATGAATTCTCCAAGGGAAATCATCAGGAAACTGAGTGCAAGGATAGAAAATATGTTCATGGGTATCAGTATCGGCATTATCATTATGAACGTGATAAGAAAGGCAAAGGCCAGCAGGAGTGAGACATACATATCCTTGTAGAGATCGAATGTGTAGAGGGCTGAAATATACGTTGTCTCAAAACTGTTCATGACGCTGAAAACCTCGCTGTTTGAGAATTCCTGCATATCCTGTCCGCTGTCTATTGCGTGTCCGAATCTTGTCAGGAAATCAGCGAATATATCGCTCGGAGTTTTCTTTGCAACCAGGGCCATGGCTTCACCCAGCCCCATTCCCCAGTTTTTGACCAGCTTTACAATCTTTTCGATCTCATTCCTTATGTATCCCAGTTTCTCCTTCTTTGAGAGTATTTCAAGTATCTCGATCACATTGGCATCGCTTGTGGCCAGCGCTGAGAATGCCGTTATGAAGAAGGGTATGCTGGAATTTATGTCGTTCTTCTTGTTATCCCTGTCTATTATCGGTTTCAGGAAATAAAACGCTGAAACAAGCCCGGTTACGGTGAACATTATGAAGGCATATGTTCCCCGTGTGGTTAGATATATCAGGATGAAAATCAGGAATAATCCAGCACTTGCGCCGATCATGGATAAATCCATCTTCGAATAGTTTATCCCGAGCCAGAACCCCCTCGCATGCTTAGTATCCAAGCGTGTTGCCCCCTTCATAGAATTCCTTTATGACCTTGTAAACCTCGTAATAATCAGTGACCTTTTTATCCGCAAGGTTTTTCAGTATCCTTGCACGGCGGAAAAGCTCGTTGTATATGAGGCTCCTGTCGGTCATTCCCGCTGTAGCTGCTATCTTCTCTTCGAGTATGTAACTGTTGTTCATTCCCCTGAACATGTGCCTGTCGGTACTTGCGTCCCATTCAAAAACAGCCCTTGTTGAAACGCCTCCAAGTTCCTCGTAGTAACCCTCAATTTCATTTATGCTGGTCGTCCTCCTGAGGAAACGGCCGCCAACATATACGGCCTGCTGTATTAGGACTATATTCAGGTTATCCATGAATGTAACCGGTATGTTTATCGGGTTCCCGGTGAACCTCTGTATCATCTTTTTAACCGATGAAGCGTGAAATGTCGATATTACCGGATGCCCTGTCTGCATTGCCTGGAAAGCCATTGCGCCCTCAGCACCCCTGATTTCCCCTACGACAATGTAGTTAGGCCTTGATCTCAATGCGGTTCTCAAAAGATCGTAAAGTGTTACGCGGCTTTCCTCTGCGCCTGTCTCCCTGGTTACCAGCTGCTGCCATGCGCTCTGCGGTGCCCTTATTTCAGGGGTATCCTCGGCACTGAATATCTTTGAATCCGGCCTAATGAACGGTATAATGGCATTCACAACCGTGGTCTTTCCGCTTGCCGTTTCACCGCATACAAAGACGCTCTGCCCGTACTCAAGGGCAAGCCAGAGGTAAGCGGCCTCCTCATATGACATTGTATTATATTTTACCAGATCGATAATGCTGAGCGGTATTTCCGAAAATTTCCTTATGGTAAAGCTCGGGCCCCTCTGCGATATATCATTGCTGTAAACTATCGAAAGACGTGAACCGTCGGGCAGTGTGGCATCAACTATCGGCCTCTTGTCGCTTACAGGCCTTCCAACACGCTCTGAGAGCCTTTTGCTGAATGTCATCAGGTGTTCCTCAGTTCCAAATGATATATCAGCTGATATCGAACCGAATATCTTGTGCACAATGAAAACATTATCCGGGCCTATTCCACTGATATCTTCTATATGGCTGTCCCTTATGAGGGGCTCCAGGGGGCCGAGGCCTATGATTTCCCTTTTTATATTGTAAAGCATCTTGTCATAGAGCCCTTTTTCAATGGTTGCTGTTGTACGCTTCAATTTGTTCGGGCCCACGGATACAATTTTATTGTATATATCTGTAAGGTTTTTTTCCTGCATTTCAAGGGTTTCAACGGCAGGGTAATCAGATGCGCGCATGAGGATCATTTCCATGATCTTTTCCATCATGCTGAATTCCTCCTGGTTAAGGATCGGCTCAATTGGCCTGTACCTCCTTTCCTTTCCATTTTCGTATATGTGTATGAATATTGGGTCCCCGACGGGGTATATTAAATCGACACGGGCAAGGTTCCTCATAGATCCATCGATCGCAGGAACGAATGACGGTGTCATGCCCGTTTCGGATCTGTACCTATCGATATACTCCGCCAGATGGGGGTTTCTTGCAAGCGCAACCTCATAGCTGTCCGATACTATTTTCTCTTCCATGGGCATCACGATACGCTTGATATTTCAACTATAAGGCCCCTGCCCGGTTCAACCCTGAAAGGTATTGACTGCTGTATTGTTTTGACCGCCATCGGATACTTTATCAGGTCTATGAAGTGTTTTTTTATGGTTCCTATATCCGTTGAATGCAGGGCTATAAGGGTTGTTGAGAGCTGGTTGATCCTTATCTGGCTATGTTCGTCGAAATTCGATGGATTAACTGTCATTATAACGATCCGGTTCTCCGAAAATTTTCTCATCTTCTCCATGAATGAATTTATCTCGAAATCAGAATACATTGATGGTAGCAGGGAATCTATGACGAGAATATTCTTCTTGAGTATCGTTTCATTTTCCAGCAGTTCGTCTATAGTGGCCTTTCTTGCCTTTCTCATAAGAAATACCGGGGTGATAAATGTGAACGTCCCGGAGATCATCTGGTTGAAAATTGAGTATCCTAGCGCATCGGAAAGCGATACAAATTCCCTGACAGGAAGCTGTGAAGATACATAGGCTATATTCAGGCCGTTCTTCAGGAATCCGTAAGAAAGCCTGAGAGACAGAAGTGTCTTCCCAGAACTGTTATCGCCGGATATGGTTACGAGCTGGCCGACGTAAAGGCCACCACCCATCCTCTTGTCAAGCTCATCTCCATCTATCTTAAAGCTGTAATACATCGTTTACACCTCAAATGTCATTTCATGCTCTACGCCATTATCCAGGGAAACTTCAATTGTATCGTAGCCTGAAAGTTTCTCGTGTATTATGATCTCCCCGACCTGTGATACATCAAGGACACTGCTGTTTCCCGGTGAAACGTATGTTATCAGCGTCCCGGTCATCATGGTTCCGTTGATAAGCGTCGTTACAGTGTTATTCGAAAAATCAAATGGGGCAGATCCTGTATTCTTTATATAGAATACGTAACCGTTATCGTAAGGTATCTGCGACGGATTGTTTATTATTGCGAAATTATCCTGCATCATATTGGATGCCTGCTGGCCAGAATCCTGCATTCCGTCCACGACGTGCATCGTCTGCCCCGCGAGTATACCAACTGCGGATGCGGTTACGAGAAGCGTAACTATGAAGAATATCATTTCAGATGCAGCAGCAGATGCCATTTTAAATCACCAGCTTTTCATAAACTTCGTATCCATTCTGAAGGACCAGTTCCATATCGTAAGTTCCATTTCCCGCGGGAAATGATATGCTCCCGTTCTGCAGCGGGAAAAGGTATACAGGATAATAGTTAAACGTTATAAGCGAACCGTTCAGAATCACATTGGATTTCGCAAGATCGAACATCACGCTTCCGTTGTTCGTGATGTTAACGGTCGCACGGCCCGTTGCCGTATTAAAGTAATAATCAGTAATGATCAGTTTTGAATGGTCATAATCGTAAACCTCATTCATTAGCTTCTGGTTTGCGTTTGTGATGTTTTCATTTGATTGAACGTAAGATGAATATACCATACCAAAAAATATTAGGGAAGACGAAAGCATAATTACTGCTGCTACTGTATAACTAAATCCCATACAGCTCGTCAACTCCCTTTCTAATTGTCCTGAATTCTCTTTCGAGGGCTTCTATAAGATCCCTGTTTATCTCTTCGCCTCTCAGCTTTTCTATGAAAAGCATTGTTATTATATGGTCCTGTATGCTTGGCTTTATTTTGTACTCCTGGGCTGGGTTTATTACCCCTGTCATCTTGGTGAACTTCATCATCTGTTCCTTAACTCCAGATGATATCCATCCAAGGCTCTCATAATAGTCAAGAACATCAAGGGTGTTCTCCGGCCCGTAGTTGTCAAGGAGGAATTCAAGCCATCTCAGTGCAACCATTATCGAAACCACGTCATCTCCTATGATTTCAAGCTTTGCCTTCTTCTTTGGCTTCTCCTGTGGCTCATTTTGTTTAGGTGCAGTGGCTGGCGCCATCATTTTTTCCATGTCAGAGATTTCTTTGAATATTGAATCGATTTTCCCTACCAATGAATTCTCTTTTGTCTGTGAATACCTTTTTTCAAGGTTTTCTACTAGGTTGTCTATGTCTATTTTTGAGAACTGAGTGGGCGATGAAATGATCTTCTGCTTTAGTTCCTCGAGGGCGAATCCGGGTACTGTTTTCCTGGCGTTTTCTATTTTGTCATTCATGTAGGATTTCAATGCGTCATCTATCATATTTTTCCCTCCGAACTTACAAGTTCATCTATATCCGGAACGCCATACAGTTCACTCAGATCCTTTACGGCTGAATTTACCAGGCTCCTTAACTGGGCTATTTCATGTATCAGTGTATCCGTAACGCTCTTGATCTCCTCCGGGGTCTTATCCATGAACGGGTTGAAATCCTTCGAAACAAGTTCATATAATGAGACTACCATTTTTACATTCTCCTTCAAAGATTCAAGTTCGTTCCCTATTTCTGCCAGTGATTTTTTCTCTCCTTCAAGTTCCCCAGTCAATTTACCCAGGCCGTTTTCTATCTTTGTCATTCGCTCATTCATCGCATCTATTACCTTTGGATCTATTCCATTCGTCACCTGTATGTTCTGTACCGGTTTCTGATCTTTGTCGGAACCTTGCTGAGAGGTTACTGTGGTCTCCCTCTTCATCACTTTTTTAAGGTTATCCAAGAGACCCATGGTATTCACTAGAAATATTGTACAGCTTCAGTTTTACTGCTGGAGCTGTATTACCGGCGCTGTAAATGATTCTGGGGCCGTAAACTGTATAACACCTGCCGCACCTACTGGAGGCTGTACCTGCCCGCTTACTAGCTGTCCCTGTACGATTCCACCAAAGACTGCCGATACGTTGACAAGCAGTGCTACCTGGTCTTCATAGGATATGACCGGATACTGGCCTGAAAGTGACTGAACAGGATCCTTTAAAGTCAGTATCGAGAAGTGGCTTGATCCATTTGTCGGACCGTTTATCGCGTTGAAGTATGTTGCGTTGAAAACGTTTTTTGTTCCGCTTGTTGCTGAGTGGTAGCCGCTTCCGGCTGCAGGAGTGTATCCGATATACGTCAGCGATGCTGCAACACCATTATAGGTGAGCGATACTGTTACGTTTGCAAGGTTAATTGGCGAGCTCCCCGCAGAAACGGTTATGTAAATTGCTATCCACTGTATGTGTCCAGATGTTGGAACACTCGGGTTGCTGTCAAGCCCCATTATCTGTGTAACTTGAATACCTGTAGATACCTGTTGCGTTGTCTGAGAGCCGGTACTTGTTGCTTTTTGCTGCAGAGTTCCCGCAGTGTTTATCAGGACAGTTGCAGCCACTGCAGCCACGAGAATCATGGCTATAAAAACTATCAGTGTGCCTATCCCGGTTTCAGCCTTATTATCTGCTTTAAGGCTGAAGGTCTTACGTACTTTTCTAAAGATTTTATTCATCTAGCACCTCAAAAGACTATGAGGTGTTTATAAATAGCATTTTTCTGCATAAGGTTCTGTGCGTTCTTATGTATGTCATTCCTGGTAAATTTTTTCTATCTTCTTTTCCATGTACATATTTTTCAGGTTAAGGTATTCATCTGCATTGGCACGTGCATATTCTGAAAGAGTCCTGTCGATCTTCACAACCCTGGCCGGAACCCCCAGAATCAGGGAATTCTCATCGCATGAAAAACCCTGGGTAACGACGGCCCCGGCACCGACGACTGATCCGCTGCTTACATGCGAACCGTTCATCAGGACAGAGGACATCCCGATAACGACATCATCATCGACAGTGCATCCGTGCACGACAGCATTGTGCCCTATTGAAACATTCTTTCCGATCTTTGCAGGATAGCCCCTGTCAACATGTATCGTTACGTTGTCCTGCACATTGGAATTGTCGCCGATATTTATTTTATCAAGGTCTCCCCTGATCACAGCTCCATCAAAAATTGAAACGTTATCCCCTATTGCAACATTTCCGATTATGACCGCCGTTTTTGCTATATAAACGTCTTTTCCTATGCTTATCATAGAAGTAAATTGCCTGATGCATTATTTTATTTTTGATGATCCCTTTTATTCTCTATAGATTCCTTACAAGATTCATTAACGTTTTCAAATCGATCTCGTAGAAAGCAACTGGATTCGTAAGTTCGAATGTTTCCAGAACCGACGGGTGAATTTCACCTATGATGCCGATATCACGGCCTTTCAATATCACGGAACCACCGTGGCCGTCAATCATCCAGCCGTTATGGTTTTCGACTATTCTCCCCTTATCATTGGAGAACCTGAGAATATATGAATCAAGAACGCCTTTTATATCGGAATAGGAAGCCCTGTAATTTGATAACATAACAGACAGCTTTGTATGCTGAACAGCATTTTCAATGGTTTCGCCTATTTCAAAAATCCTCTGTGGAAGCGGGCGGTTTTTATTGTTTTGAAGCAGCGCAAGAAGGTTAGGATACAGCCTGTCCCTTATTATGGAGAAATCGTCGCTCTTCGGATTCTGCAATATTACACCCCCGGAATACCCATTTTCATAAATTTTTCCTGCGAGCACAAATGACATAACTTCCTGGAATCCAAGGCCCACCATAACATCCCTGGAATTCTCAAGAAATTGCGAAATTTCTGCGGGCTTTCCGGCTGTACATACTGGAAGCTCATTTTCAGTGATATTTTCTATGCCCTCCGATTTTATAATATCCTCTATTATGTCAACCGGTCCCATAACATCAGTTCTCTGGCCCGGGACATATACTAAGATCCCGCGTTCTGAGGGTTCTGCTACGTATCCCATTCTTCTGAGCGATACTATGGCATTTTCCCTTTCGATCGCGTTTCCAGTTATCTCTTTTATTTCTTTCATGCTGATCTGAATTCCGCGCCAGTTAAAATTCAACAATACATTTTCAAATTTACCATCTATTCCGTTAATGTTATTAATGTAAACCCTGTAATTTAGGCTTTCAAAGAAGTTTTTCAGCAGGTAGAATGCATACTTTATGCTGGCCGGATCATTTCCAGTAAGATCTACAAAAAATCTTCTGGTGTCATCGGATAATTTTGATTTTGATCCGTTGACGATTGGAGGCATTGATAATACGTTTCCTTCACTATCCGTTATCAGCGGAACGTTTTCATTTTCATTCAGCAGTCCTGAATACTGGATCCCTTTCGGATGCCTATCCAGTATTTCAGAAGCGGTCCCGCGAAAACCATCGTAGGTTTCAAAAACCGTATCCTTGTTATGAGCTTTATAATAGAAAGGAGGACTTACGTTATCGAGATCATGAATGCCTATGGAAACTTTGGACCTGTTCTTACCAATACTTTCATGGATCTTTTCCTGGAATTCTATCAGATCGTGAAGGAATCCAGATATCCTGTTTCCAGTGGCGGTGAATGAATAAAAAAATGGCCTTATTTTTAACGCGCTTTTATCAACAAAAACCGATACGGTATCCCTTGCCGGATCGTTTCTTATGATGAAGTCCCGGTCATAATATATCTTCATAGCCCTTATGAGCGTTGGAAATGAGAACAGATCTGGCCTGTCCGGGTTGAACTCGATTCTTATCTCGTCATCGAGTTCTATGGAATACCCTATAACATTCGAAAATTCATTTAACAGGCCTATATACCTGGCGGGATACTGCGAATTGAGCGATTCTAATTTACTTTTTATAACAACCATTCAGGATGTTAATTTTTAACCTTATTTAATGCTTTCTTCCTTGGAGATTTTTTGAACGATTTCATTTGCAACCCGGCCATTTATCTCATCCAGTATGATATGAACAAGATCATCTATAGTTATTGTATCCTCGTTCGGTCTTTTATTAGGAAGCATATATTTCGGGATAAGTATGCCGGCCTTTACGTAATCATCCTTATATGCTTTGCTGTTCAAAAATGAATCCAGCGCATCCCTGACAATATCTGATAAAGATTCATATTTTCCTGTTTTTAAAAAACCATCGAGATTTTCATATGTTTCTTCTGAAATCCTGATAGTAATTCTTTTCGAAACAGACAATTTATTTCCCTCCTCCTTGTCTGACATAGACCTTTGTGACATATAAAGTTTTCCCAGATTAATTAATCCGAAACTCATTTATAGGGAAAAGCAGAAACGATCGTATATTTTCAACCCGGGATATGGCTTTTTAAAACCGGATACTGTTCATTGACCACATACCTTTCTTAACCACAGGCCATGGATAATTTAAGATTACGATATACGATTCGTTTTACGATTTAAAAGCGGGTGTTTCAGTTAATTTGACATGCCGAATATCTGAAATCAAATATATCATGGATCTTATCATCAGAAAGCATAAAACCGGTAAAAGCCAGGTATTTTTTCACAACCTGAGAATTAAAAATGGGCCTGAAATTATAATTTTCAAGGCTCTTCCTGACTGTATCCGTCCTGACTCCGGTAATTCTGGAAAAATATAGCTCAATACGTTTGTCTGTCTTCCTGGCACTGTATTTCATGTAGTCCTTCATTATCATCTTTATTATGCCTCTTTCAGAATTTTGCCTTTTGACGGATATGGCACAGCAGGGAAAACCGTCCATTGCTTCATCATACTTCATTGCGATTTTCCCGCCGGCAGCTGACACATAGGGTTCCCATATTGCCAGATACCTTATTTTTGATTCTTTCAGCATATTCAGTGCCTTTTTAGGATATCTGAAGTTCCTTACTTCATGTTCCCCGTTTTTTTTAAGAAACTCCCGCATTATAAGCATCATAGACGATGATTCTGTGCTCGCGCAAATATCCGCATCCGCTTTTTCGTTTTCAAGTATGCAGGAACCGCCGGAAGCCACGGCCCCGATGATTTTGATATCGCTGTTGGAAACGGCATACACTATCTGGGTAAAAAGGGGTGCCATAGCGATCTCGATTATTCCCCTGTTAAGATCATCCATCATCTTAATAGAATCATTATAATCAATCAAAAGTAATCTGATGTTCATAGATTCTGAAATACTTGATACCGTACTTAAAAAAGGGATATACTCTGAAGATTTAAGAAAACCTATCCTTATGACATTCTCCCTATAATACGGGAAGAAATCATCAAGCCATATTCTCTTCATCCCGTTCTCGTCGTTTCTTCGTAAAATTTTTCCTTCTTTTTCAAGTTTTGTAATGGTTTCAGATACATGCGACCTGGAGAAGCCGAACAGGGATTCTATCTCATTCTGGGCTATCCCCCTATCCCTTCTTCTTCCGAGCTCGCGTATGATATTTTCAGATAATCCCATCTTACTGCAATCCAAGGTTGACTTGATTTTCAATAAACTGCCATAGCTGATGCTCAAGTTCAAAGGACCACAGGGATTCCGGCACCTCAACAAAGGCAACTAATGGCGATAGAAGTATCGATTCAATCGCAGCCACGCTGAGATTCTGAAGCCATTTTGTGATTCCGATCTGAATCTTTATATTTGACGGATCTCCAGTTATTATTATGGTAAATGCCCTGTCCATTCCGAGTATTGTCCTGAAGATGCCACCCTTCTTGGCCTGTATAAGATAACCATTTGGATGGGACCCAGACTGGGTTATGAAGTTTTCTTCCTTAAAATAGCTGACAATGGCGTCAGAAAGTTTTTTCAGATCTACATTTTTCCCCTGATATTCTCTTACTGTATATTTCATAGTGAGGTATGTAAACGATTAGATTTAATCTTTTTGTAATTCAAATAATCTGGATTACCGATAATCTTATTTACCGGTAAGCGATATATCTTTATGGCAGAAAAAGAAAATAAAAAGGAAGATGAACAGACGGAAAAGATAAGCATATCTGTAAAGGGCGTAAGGGACGATATTTACAGGAGAGTCAGCCAGGTAGCAAAGGAAACTGGAAAGACCGTAGGGGAGATCACGAATGATGCCTACAGGACATTCCTGGGTGGCATAGAAAACGTAAGGAACATATCGCAGAGTTTTGTTGACGGCGCCAAATCTGTGGTTCCTAGATACATAGACAATTTCAAAAATCTTGAAATAACAGGAAAGGACCTGCGGGACTTCGGGCAAAAGGTATCATTCAGGAACATTGAAGAGCTTACATTTACGGACGTTTCCGAAGAAGATTTCGAAAGATACGTTGCTTACATCGATGGAGTGAAGGTCCTTAAAATTCCTAAGACTATCAGAAAAGCAACTGCTATAAAAAAATCAACTTTTGTTGATAAAATAGAACAGGATTAAATTTCTGTTCTTTTTTTACTAAAAGCTATAAATATATACAGGTTTTTCATTTACTCTTAATTAAGATGAGTATTTCAGATAAACTAGGAAATCTTGCATCGCAGGTATATGAGAAAGTACTCATGGATGAAGTGATGAAATATTCCCGGCCGCATCACGTTGGTATCATAACAGATGGAAACCGTCGATATGCAAGATCTGTAGGGCTTCCGGATAATGAAGGGCATGTCATAGGCAAGAATAAGGTAGAGGAGGTCATAAACTGGTGCATGGACATCGGTATCCGCATTGTTACATTTTATGCCTTTTCAACGGAAAATTTTGGAAGAAAGAAGGATGAGGTGAACTTTCTTTTTGAGCTGATAAACGATGCGTTCCTTTCTCTGCTAAAGGACGAAAGGGTATACAGGAATAAAATCAATGTGAAAGTTATAGGAAATATAGAAGTCCTGCCTGATTATCTGAAAGAAACCATTGATAAGGTCCAGAAGATAACATCCGGTTTTTCAAATTATTACCTCAACCTGGCAATAGGATACGGGGGGAGAGAAGAGATCCTTGATGCTATAAAAAAGATAGTCAGGGATGCCGTTGATGGCAAAATCAGCATCGAGGATATTGATGAAAACAGGTTCAGGAATTATCTCTACGATGGAACTTTACCGGATCCGGATCTTATCTTAAGGACAAGCGGCGAAGAAAGAATTTCAAATTTTCTTCTGTGGCAAAGCGCATATTCAGAACTGTACTTCTCGGATGTTTACTGGCCGGAATTCTCTAAAATAGACTTCCTGAGGGCCATATATTCATATCAGAGAAGGCAAAGACGGTTTGGAAAGTGATCCAATGTACGTTGCAGTTGATGATACAGATTCCCCGAATAATATGTGCACAACGTACGTAATGAGCGAGATAATAAAAAAATCTGGTTATGACGTGATCGGGTACCCTAACCTTGTCAGGCTGAACCCGAATATATCTTATAAAACGAGGGGAAATGGCGCGCTATCCGTAAAGCTTGGAAAGGGATACGGAAGGAAAGTCATAATAGGGGATATCGATGGGAAACGTCTTTACGGATTTGAAAAATCAAAAGAGGATATCTATGATGAGAATATACTGGATATTGCCAGGGAAGCAGTTGAAAGTTTTTCTGATCTTTCCTTTTACAGCACAAATCCTGGAATTGTATTACTGCCGGAAAAAATCAAACCGGACGTTTATTTTAAAGCACTCGAGGAGGATGTTCCAATTGAAACTGCCGAGAAGGAAATAGCCTCTGGAAATGGAAATCTCATTAAATTCAAAAACGGACGTGGCATTATAGGTTCAAGCGCTGCAATCGCATGGCCAGGAAAGCGATTTACATATGAGATCATCACGTACAGGTATCCCCACCCGGAACCTGTAGATCATGAGATAAAGATGGATTCTGCCCGTCTTGCTGATAGTTACCCTGACACGTTCAATAATGTTGACGAAATCAATAATTATCCTGCAATATTTCCCCATCCAAAAACACCTGTAATTTATGGTATAAGGGGTTTTAATCCTGAAAGACTCGTGCATATTTCAGATGAACTTGAATCGTCCTACGGTCTTCGATACGAAAGGAGACTCATTTTCAGGTCGAACCAGGGAACAGACGATCATATCATCTACAATCCGGACTCCGTTGAAAATCTGCATTCTTACAGAGTAACCGGAGAGATAGCTTCCAGGCCCTATGCCAGCGTAGGAAGCCATTATTTTGTACAGATGAAGTATAAGGACAGGATGATTACTGCAGCTGCTTTCGAGCCGTTGAAGGAGTTCAGGAAGATATTCTCTGCACTTATGCCCGGTGATATAGTATCATTTTACGGATCTTTCGTAAACGGGAACATCAATGTGGAAAAGATGGAGGTGCATTCAGTCTCAAGGATTTTTGAAAGAAGTGCACCTGTTTGCGGGATCTGTCATGTAAGGACAAAAAATTATGGAAAAAATGATTTCAGGTGCCCATCATGTGGCCGTAAATACACGATGCCATCATACAGTGAAGTGGAAAGGGAACTACAGCCTGGCAAGTATGATGTTCCTGTTATTGCCCGGCGGCATCTCTCAATGCCATTTGAAATAGAACATTTTTTCAATGCTGAACTTCCCGGGCTTGCAGGTGAAAATTTCTCCCGGCTGTAATTATGATTTTTTTGCAGGTATATTAAGAACAGCAAATACCAAATTTGTGATACCATCAATAATGGATAAAAATGGAATGAATCAATACGTTTTTCCTGTAAAAGTTTAAAATTACTTCCAAAAATGAGTACCGGATATTCAATGATCAATTTTGATGAATTTCAATCCAAGCCTTTTTGCAAGTTCTCCGTCAGTACTTTCATTATCACCGGCAACAACAGATTTTTCAAGATCTATATTGAAATCTTTCATCGCTTCCTCTACAAGTCCGGTGTTCGGTTTTCTGCACCTGCACATTTCATCTGGCCTGTGCGGGCAATAATATGTCGCATTAACGCTTATCCCTTCGCCGCTCAGTTCATTTATGAGGGCACTATGAAATTCAAGAAATTGATCCAGCGAAAAGTATCCGCGGTTTATTCCCGATTGATTCGTTACTATTATTATTAGATAACCAGAATTCTCATATTTCCTGATAAACGGAACAATATCGTTATAGATCTTCAGGTCCCTCGAGTCATGGCAGTACGGGCAATCAGCATTTATTGTGCCGTCTCTGTCTATGAAAAGGGCGGGCTTCATATCCCTGTCTTCTTTATGTATTATCCTCATTTTTTCCATTGATTATAACGGTGTTCCGTATAAACCTGTAGTATACAAAGGTTGAGATAATTGCCGTAAACAATATCTCATATAAATGAAGAAGAATAAAGCTGTAAAGGATAAATAGGATGCTTTCCCTGTGCATTGCAACGTTGATATATAGCCCTGATCCGGATACATTAAAGTGAACTGTTTTCGAGACGTATCCTGGACTGCTTACCATAATGGTATATGATCCATTCTTGAGGCTGAGATAGAGAATGTTGCCTTCGGAATGCACTGTCTTGTTATCTATCCGAATTATCAGCGGACTTGCGTTGGCCCTGACCACAACCGTATAATTGAATGCCAGAAATTCCAGGCTTCTATTCAGGCTGCTGCCACTGACCACGAGGTATCCTGATAAAGGCCAGTATCCCTGGGAATATGCGTGGAATATGTAGGTTCCATTTTCCGCTTGAAAAGTATGTATAAAATTATAAGAAAAAATCATGCCATTTGCCGAAAGTTCAAAGGGCACAGTTGAATATAACGTTACGTTATATTTTACGGGGCTGAAGTTTATATACAGTACCTGCCTGCTTTCATCTATTTCAATATTTTTCGGATAAGTGGCAGTATACCCTTCATGCGAATATACCTCAACGGAGTATTCTCCAAAGGGTATATCAAGTGAAACGCTTCCATTTACGGATGAACTGAAATTTCCTATACTTAAGCCAAATGAACCGCTGAAGTTTCTGGCAAAAATGGTTAAACTTGAAAGGCGTTTTTCATAATACACGGTATAAGTTGAATTTCCCGGTACATGGATAACGAAGATGGAATCTGAAATATAAAAAGAGGTGTTTTCAGGGACTGCCTTATATGATCCAGCCGTCACGTTCACGGTAATTTTGCTAGTGTTTGAAGAAAAATATGTTCCGTTCAGATCAATCGTCCATTTTCCGGTTATGTTCGTGGCCGATATACGGATAGTATAAATAATTCTGCTGAAGCTTATCTCCTCCGATACGTTTTTGCCTTCCACGGTTACGTTAAAAGACGATGGATTGGCACTGTATCCAAGCGGAGGCAATACGGAAAAGAAATATGTTCCGTTCTGCAATTCGAATGAAGTATTTCCATTATAATAAGATCCGTCGAATACCAGTGTCCAGTTATGTAAAATTCTGGATACGATCATAATGTTATAAACGACAGCATCAAAGGAAATGTTCACCGTTAGATTCTTTCCATGAACGTCCAGAGTGCCATTATAAAGTGCATGAAAAGTCCTGTTATTCAATACAGTGAAGGAATAGGTCCCATTTGGAATCGATATATTTATAGACTGCGATGAGGAATCGTAAGTAACGTTACCGATGCGTATACCCCAAGTCCCTATATTCCAGTTCTCCCTGGAGAAAGATACCCTGTATACCCTGTAAATGGGAAGGAGCGGGAATGAGTAATTCTCTCTGTCGTTTACATTCATGCACTCCCTGGAAAAAACGAATGAGACATTTACCGATCTTATGCTGAAATCTGTTCGTTCATCAAAAAATAATTTCAATCGTGACGAAGGATCGATACTGACATTAAAGGAAGTATTTTCCGATTGGTTCAAAGATGAGAATGACAGGTACAGCGTACCGTTTATCAGGAGATTATGCGCATTCTCCAGATAAAGGGTGAGATTCAACGAATCGAATGGAACGATATAGAAGTATGAAACATTGATTCCGATCGTTTCCTCAGTGTTTATGCTTACATTTTCCGAAATGATCGGATTTTTAGACAGGATATACGAATCCGAAACGTAGGAAACATTCATCACGTAATCGCCCGGATACTCATCCGCATAGAACTCAAGCGTCCCGTTTATGCCGGTTGAATTCACGTTCTCGTATGATATATTTCCTATGCATTTTTTTATGCCATTGCCGGTGATACTGAAGAAAAGCTTTAAAGGGCCGGAATCAGCGTAGAAAGACCTAACAGAAAAGGATATGGTATTATTTTTACCGTATAATAGAAGAGATTTTTTTAAATGTATCTCAAGTTCCGGAAGGGTGTAGCTGGCATTAAATATATGAATACTGTTTTTAAGATCCGGGAAGGGTTCAAACGAGAAGTATTCATCAGTGTTGAAGTTGTCAGTTAAATAATTGCCCGTATATTCCATGCTCCCGTTATAGTACCAGGCCATGATCGGGATGCATCCGCCAGATTCGTTATTCCACGGATACAAGGTTGAGGTGGCATCAATCATATGCTTATTGGCGCTGTCGACAAAACTGTCATTTGAATCAGAGATTGCATCGATGGAATCCTTGATTCCGTAAACCATGGATCCGTCAGAAAAGTAGTTTATCCTTGTGGAACGGAAGTAAAATATATCCGAGTTTGAGGCTGCAAAAGGAAAGTTTCCTCCAATGTAACTGCGGGATGTCATATCGTCAATATAAAGTGTGGAATTTTTCGCAATGATGGAAATAGACATCGGATTGTGCATTCCGGATGGCAATAGAAAAGGATGTGAATCGATATCGAACGTTGAGTTGATCGAATAAAACAGGGTTTTATTAAGAATCAGGTCAAAGTATGATGGCCCGTACAGATCGTAGGTATCATTTGAAATTATAGATATCCGTAATTTGGTCAGTACAATGCCGCTATCGTTCAGGTAAAAATAGGCTGTTATATCCGGATTGAAAAATTTATCGCCAAGTGGAATTGAAAAATTCAACCATCCGAACGTGCTTCTACTTGCAAATACATGATAGGAGACATACCCAGATATGTTAAATTCAATTGAAGGATTATCGGTGCCCGCTGTTCCATTATAATATACTGAAACTAATGCAGCTTTTGAATATGATTTATGGTATACCACCCTTTCAAGTGGTACATTTCCTCCGGTCTGATAAGTATTATTTGAAAATGTTTCAGATGTATAATTGAACATTTTCGCCGTTTTCTGCCCGTATATTACAGAATCGATTATGTAAACGCTTGAATTAAGACTTATGAACGGAATCGATCCATTCTCCATGCCTATTTTGCTATTTATTATATATATTTTTGAGTTTATAAATGATATCGATCCGTTGAAGTCGATCCATGAATCTTTTAGCGTAAAATTCCCGGAATATATTTCCAGGCTGACATTTTCACTGGAAGATATGGTGCTGTTCCTGATGCTCAGATTTCCCTCTACGTTAATTGATGAATCATATTCAAAGAAATTCTCATTGATTATGCTCATGGATTCTCCTTTTGCAACTGATATATTGGAATAACTGTAGTAACTGCCGTGTGTTTCGTTGTCTCCGATTTCAGGAATAACCGCTGTTTGTTCCACATTTTTCTTTTCTACGGTCTGCGCTTGGAATGATAGAGCCAGCATCAGGAGTACGAGTATAATTGCGACAGATCTTCTCATAAAACTGGATATAATTTTTTTATTAAAATTTGTGTATAATATTTTTTAACTAGAAATTTTTTGATTATTTAAAAATAATTTATATGACAATTAGTTCAGTTATTCGAATTATCATAATTATTAGAATAAGTTCATTAAATATCATTAATTACATTTCGTTATCCATTTTTTTGAAGGGATAACTGTCATATTTTTATACGAAATTGTGTTATTAAATTGATAACATGGGCTACCTGGATGAAATAAGAAGCTTTCTCGGGGATCATGTCGTTACAAGAAAGGAAGACCTGATTCCGTACATGAACGATGCATCGTACTTTACAGGTGCGATGCCTGACGCTGTTCTTTTCCCTGGCAATGATGAGGATGTCCGCAAGATAATGAAAGTCTGCAACGATTACGGTGTGCCGGTATACGTACGCGGTGGCGGATCATCCCTTACAGGATCTTCAATAGCAAAGGAAAGGGGCGTCGTTATTTCCATGCTCAGGATGAACCGTATCATTGAGATCGATATTGACAACAAATGTGTAGTTGCTGAACCGGGAGTACGCCTCGATGATCTGGAAATCGCACTATCAAAATACGGGCATTTCTATCCTCCTGACCCTGCCAGTTCCCTTGCGGCAACGGTAGGCGGATCAATATCTACGAATGCAGGGGGCCTGCGTGGTGTAGCGTACGGAGTTACTAAGGACTGGGTCCTTGGCCTTGAAGTTGTGACGGCCGACGGATCGCTTTTGAAACTGGGTAACAAGGCACTTAAAAGAACACTTGGATACGACATGGTTTCCCTGATGATAGGAAGTGAGGGGACTCTTGGAATAATAACAAAGGCCATACTGAAGATATGGCCGCTTCCTGAAAGTACGGGTCGAATTCTGGCATTTTACGATCGCATAGAGGATGCAGGAAAAGCAATAAACGCATTAAAAAGGGATACGATACCGCAGATGGCCGAATTCATGGACAGAAAATCCATGGATTCTGTGAAATCGTCCCTTGAATTTCCTGAAAATGCAAACTACACGCTTATCGTTGATATTTCTGCACCGCCGGAATCAATAAAAAGGAAGATAGAGGAGGCGAGTGAAATTTTGAAGAATGGTGCGATATCAATACACGTTACAACGGATAAAGAAGAAATGGAGAGGATATATAAAGCCAGGAAGGGCCTTTACGCTTCAACGTTGAAGATCAGAAGTTCGGAAAATGAATATGTCGTCATAGGGGATATCGTCGTACCTGTATCGGATCTGCCTGAATCGCTGATCCAGATAGAAGACGCTTCAAAGAAGAGAAACATAAACGCAGTTTTCTTCGGTCATATAGGCGACGGAAACATACATGCAAATATAATCGCAGATATATCAAAAAAAGAGGCTATGGAAAATGTTGACGGTTTCATGATGGATCTTGGCATGATTGCGCTCAAGCACGGAGGGAGCGTTTCAGCGGAGCATGGAATCGGGATAGAGAAGAAGAAGCTTCTTGTTGAGGAGATGAAATTCAACGGGAATCTCGAAACCTTAGAACTCATGAAGCAGATAAAGCACGTGTTCGATCCAAAGAATATCCTTAACAGGGGTAATATATTTGAATGATCTCGAAAAGATGATTGCTGAAGCTAATAAATGTGTAAACTGCGGATTCTGTGAATCCGTATGCCCGACCTTGCCCGCGGCAGACTTCAATTCTGCAACCGGGGCAAGGGGGCGGATTGATATAGCAAAGTTCCTGTTCAGGCAGGATGGAAACATCGATGCCATGAAACCCTTCTACTCATGCCTTGACTGCTACGCATGCTTTTCTGTCTGCCCTGCAGGCGCGAATGCCGGAATTGTAAGCGAAATCGGGCGCAGGGCCCTTGTAAGGCAGGGGAAGACCGATTCCGTGGCTGAAATGATCGTTGGTATAACAGAAAAATACATGAATCCACTCGGTGTGATGGAGAAATGTGCCTCATGGGCTTCCGGACTGGAGTTCGATGATAATTCTACCATACTTTATACAGGAAACATGTACCAGCTTATGCCTTATCTTAGGAGTTTTTCGATGATCAGATCGAAGATCGGGAAATACGATCGGAAATTCGCCAAGATCATAGCAAAACGTCCTGAACTGATAAGGATGGCATCAGGATTTTACGATAAAGAAATGAAGAAGAAGATGGACAGTTATCTTGTCAATATATACAGGATCCTTAAAATGAACGGGATCAAATTTGGGTACCTTCGTGAGGAGGAACCATATCCGGGCGCGTTCATATACGATCTCGGCTATGAGGACAGATTCCAGGCTTATGCAGAGAGGATCCTGCAACTTTTCAGGAGGAATGGAGTTGAAAGAATAATATCCATCGATCCGCATACGTATGAACTTCTGAAATATATATATCCGAAATACACGGATTTCAACATAGACGTCGTTTACTATCTTGATCTTGTAAAGGCTCAAAAAACCGCTAATGAATACGCCCTGCACGAACCATGCCATTTCTCAAGATACTTTGACTTCAGAAAATACACAATGAAATTCTTTGATACCGTTAACGAGGAAAAGCCGACTAAATGCTGTGGCGGGCCTGCCGAACTCCTTTATCCAGAAATATCCGGACGTGTTTCTGAAAAGAGGTACGAGGAGCTGAAGACCACGGGGAAAAAGATAATAACTGCATGCCCGATATGTTTTGCAAACCTGGCAAAGGATCCGCAGGTTGAAGACATATCAGAGATAATATTATCATCGTACGGATCGCATCCTGAAAAATAAAACTTTTAAATTATACGATATCAAACAGCCGTAGCTTTAGCGGATACTTTTTGCATGATCACAATATTTAAATTTGTGTGCGGATACTAATCAAATGGATCTGGATCTTATTGCACAGCTTCTTATACTTCTCTCTGTATCAATGTTGCTGGGAGTGATACTCAGCCGTTTCCGTATTCCAGATGTTGTAGCTTACATAGCCTCAGGCGTCATTCTGGGGAATGTTGCATTAAAAATCATAAAACCAAACATAGGCATATCTGATATAGAAAGTGTATCCCTATTCTTTATAATTCTTGGCATAGGAATCGAATCGAATACAGAATACATTTATGGAAAACTTAAAAAATCAGTCATCCTTTCAACCACGAGTTTTATATTGCCGCTGCTGTTTTCTTATTTTGTCCTGCATTATATCGAAAGTTATCCTGTTGTGCCTTCATTGGTTATTTCTCTCTCGGTATCCGTACCATCAATATCAATTGTTAGTGTCCTGCTGATGAAATATAATTTTCTGGACAGAAAAGGGGGGCAGATAATATTATCATCTGTGGTTCTTACGGACATGATTGCTTTTGTTTTATTATCATCAGTCTCAAGCAGCCTTGTAAGAGTTTTTTTAGTTATTCTGGCAATTGCCCTGTTCTTTGTGGCCATATACATTTTTGATAAAATAATCAGAAAGAATGCCGGCAGGATAATAAACTGGCTGAACAAGAATGAAAACACTTCTTCAGCGGAATATATCCTCTTTTCACTTGTTATAATAGCGGGACTCCTTGTTTCAGAGCTGTTCGAAATAATAGGTATTACTTATGTCCTGGGTGCCTTTTTTGCTGGAATACTTGTACACGAAGCCTCGGTCGGACAAAAATTTGACAGGGCGATTTCAAACACAACCAAGAGAATAAACGATTCATTCTTCATTCCGCTGTTCTTCAGCATCGCAGGCCTGAGCGTTGTAAGACTCAATGCAAATTCAGCTGGCATCCTGGCTCCGCTTCTCGTTTCTAGTTTGGTAGTAGCCTCCGGCCTGACATTCTATGTATCATCACACGTTATAAAAGATATGAACAAGAAAGATATTTTATCTATAATGGGAGGGAGGGGGGCTGTGGGTGTTGTAATAGCTACAATTGCATACCAGACCTCATTAATTTCAGTTGAGTTTTATTCAATAGCAATACTGGCAACCGTTATTATATCAATAGTAATGACTCCAATACTGGGGATTGGAAAAAAGGTGATAATAAACGGCCGTCGTAAGATATTTTGCAGCGCACTCACTCGTAACCAGCAGATTCAAATTTCCGGATAACCCTGTAAAAAGGGCATTCGGTACGGCAATTGACACAGCAATATCACAGCATAACTACTTCTCTACAAAATCACTCAGGAATCTCAGGGTTCAGCAGATCAGAAATTTTTCTGCAATATTCCGGGAAAGGCTGAAAGAGGAGGGCGCAAGTATAGAAAGAAAAGATTTTGAAGAGTATGTGAGGAAAGCATGGAGGATGATCTTTGCATTTTCTAAGACTGATGTATCTGGAATGCTACGCGAAAGAACCAGGTCTGTTATTGTAAAGGGAGAATCAGATATCGTCATGTACACACAACCGGATTTTGTCAATTATGAGGATTTTTATGAAATGAAGAGTTTTGAAATATCAAATCCGATCCAGCCAGAAGTCCTCTTCCAGGTAAAACTCTTTCAGCTGGCCTTTGATGGAAATGCAAATATCCTTGGTTTCAAAGAAGAAAATGGCTATTACAATGCGCAGATCATACAGGTTCCGCCGCTAGAGGATGATGAAAGGCAGAAACTGTTGAAGGAAATTTATTCATTTGGAATGAGTAGCGGGAAAATTGCAGAAGATGATCATTACCTTATGAGGGAACATCGCATCTATAGCTGTGGGGGCCCGGAAAAGCCTGATTAATGAAACTACATTAAAACAGCTACTTTC
>JAVRLU010000002.1:0-63903 GCA_031961165.1 Thermoplasmataceae archaeon | reverse complement strand
GTTTTGAAACGAGATCCGGATAGATATATTGCCGGCTTCCTTACCGGTATTTTCATATCGGTTTGCTTATTACATCAAATTTCTTTTCATTTTTCAGGAAACTGATGAAACCAAGAAATCCACCCGCAAGTTCAAGAGGTGATATCACGAACAGGTACATGGGTATCATTATCAGGGAATACTTGAATATGCCCTTTCTCTTTCCAGACAGTTCCATATTTATCCTGAGCCCGGATATGTAGAACCATATCCAGAATGAAAGCGTGAATGCCCAGAGTATCACGATTGGCGGTGTTATGATCACCTGGTGGAATATGCCAAAGAATCTCAGGACAAAAAGTACGAATATAACATTCTGAAATACCATGCTGAACCAGAAGATGATCGTATAAATCATGAAGAGCCTGTACCTGAACGGGACCTTCCCGTAGAAACTCAGGTTTGAGACATTGAGAAACCACCTCTTTCTCTGCTTCAGCATATCTTTTACATTTGCCGGTGAAGCACCAAATGTGACCGCTGGCATGAAAGCTGATTTTCCCGGGTACATATATGCAAAATTCAGGGCAAAGCAGCTGTCATCCGACATGGCACGGTCTCCGTTGTCCCACCCTACAGATTCCTCTATGTCTGAACGAACAAGCATATTTTCGCCGTGAAGCCCGATTAAAGGTAATTTCAGTATGTTCGTAAAGAAATAGAAACGTGTAAGATCATCAGTGGGCCTCATTGAATCGGCAAATTTTGCTATGAAGCTCTTTGAAAGGGAGTGCGGGAATGATAGTATTCCCTGGGCAAGATAATAAATATCGCCATACCTGTATATGTGCTCTGCAATTGCGGATATTGTTTCCGGGCATATTGATGTATCATCATCAAGATGGTATATCCATGTATGCCTTTCTATCTCATTCTTTGCCCTGAGATATTCTATTGCATACTGATTTGCCCTTGATTTTGAAAGTGAGTGGTATCTGGTCTGGTAATCCGCAGGCACAGCTATAACTTCTACCTTGTTATTTTGGGAATACTTTTTTGTAAGGTAGTCCCTGCCTTCAGATTTCTCCTCAACTATTACATTTATCTTCCAGTTGTCCAGATTCATTGGCGCACTGGCAAGTATGGAATCAATTACCCTCTGAACTGCAGGAAGAGTATCATTCCTGGCAACGGTTGGAATCTGGAATATAACCCTGTCGCTTATTTTCCGGTCAAATCCGGACATCTTAACGTTTCTTGATTTGAATCCGCCTATTATTGATATGATAATTATGGGAAATCCAAGCATCCAGGCAATCCCGACATAGTCAGCCAGGGTGCTCCATCCATTTGATGCCACTGAAAAACCTATGGGAAGCAGGACCAGAAGAATTAGGGGAAGAGGCCAGAAAGTAACACCGAGGTTTAGGTGGGAGTACCCGAGATTTTCCATCTAAACAAGAATGATGATTAAATTTATAAACTTTGGTTTATTGAAAATCGTTTATCAATCCGGTGTAATTGCCCGGGATACTGTTTAGGGATCGGTTTGTTTTATTTGCTACCGGCTAAAAAAGGCAAAAGAGGAATTGCAATTATTATATAAAATAATGATATATTAATTGTATTATTTTGATAGATCCGCAACTAACTTTGGCACGATTGCAAAGAGATCTCCAACAATACCATAATCGCATTCCTGGAAAATAGGGGCGTTCTTGTCCTTGTTTATGGCTATCACCACCTTGGATCCTCTCATGCCCGCTATGTGCTGTATCTGACCTGATATCCCGAGAGCTATGTACAGCTTTGGAGAAACTTTCTTTCCGGAGAGCCCCACCTGCCTGTCCTCGCTGAGCCAGTTGTAGTCCATGCATACCGGCCTTGAACCTGCGAGTTCTCCGTTTACAATCTTCACGAGCGGTTCGACCTTCTGTATGTTTTCTTTTGTGCCTATTCCCCTTCCGACAGAAACTATTATTTTTGCATCCTCGAGCCTGACTGAAGTTCCGGCTTTTTCTATCACATTCTTGACCCTTATCCTGCTGTCGCCAGCATCTATGTTCTTTTCTTCGGATGGCGTTTCAACTTTTACCGCATCCACAATACCAGGTGCAACAGTGAAGATCCTTGCGTCGCTTTCCTCTTCAATGATAGTTTTTCCACCAAAGAAGAACCTTTTTGTATGCGCTTTGCCGCCGCTGCTTTCAAAGCTCAATATTTCAGTCATTGGAAACTGCCCTGTAATTCCAGCAACATATCCTGCAACCTCCCTTCCTGTCTCGGTTGAACCAAAGAACAGGTAATCATAATTCTTGAAGAGCTCAACGACGGCCTTTGAAATTGCATCGTATGGCGTATCCTTTTTTATTCTGTATACAACAGCCGATCCGTACCCATCGACGTTACCGTCCCCTATTATCAGAGAATCGGCATCAGCTTTACCCCTGATGAATGTGTTGAGCTGCTTCAGGGTATTCTCATCATCCGATACTAAAAGTGCTTTCATCTCATCTCCTCCTTTATAACTTTTACAATTTCTGGAATCCCCTCATCGACCTTTTCAAATATTTTCCTCTTTCTTTCACTCTTTGGAGCAATATTTGAAAGTACGTTTATGTTGCTGAATGACCCGTCAAATTTCTCATTCCTGATCGGCTTCCTTCCGGCAGCCATGATTTGCAGGACAGGCGGCAGTCTCGGCTCATTTATTTCCTGCGTTACCGATACCACAACGGGCATATCAGCTTCTATGACAGTGTTATGGGTTTCCTGAACCTGGGTTATTCTCACTGTCTTTCCCTCTATTTCTATAGAGTTTGCATTTCCAAGAAGCGGGATATTCATATACGACGATATAAGGCCTGGAAGCATCCCGGTATAGGAATCGGCTGATTGATCTCCAAGTATTATCATATCTGCGTTGAGTTTTGCAACTATCGATGTGATGGCCTTTGCAGTTATCACAGGGTTATTGCCCTTGTATCCGGTAATTATTATGCCGTCGTCTACGCCCATTGCATATGATTCCTTCATGGCTGATGTTGCAGCTTCCGTGCCGAATATGACGCCAGTAACTTTACCGCCATACTTTTCCTTAAGCCTTACACCGGCTTCTATGGCATTTTTGCTCAGATTTTCCAGGCGCATAGGAATGCCCGCAGTTACCGGTTTCCCGCTGCTGTCCGTCTTGAGTTGATCTATGTCTATGATCTGCTTTATTAAAACCACAATGTTTGTCATCTGAACCCCATGCCATAAAATCCTATATAATTTTTTCATAGGGATTCGTGAATCGCTGATACTGTTATTGAATACATCCGGTATTCGTATCACTATTCCAAAATATTCATAAAATTTGACGAATAGTTCCATATTCTCCGCTTTAATGTGCAAAAATATCATTACTATTAATAAAATACGGCTATGAATCGGTACAGTACATTAAGATCGAAATTCATACAGGAAAAATTCCGATCAACCGGATTATCTTTAAAAAAGCGTAAACGTATATCAGAAAATAAAATTACATGAACATAAAAAAATTATAACAGGTTTCGTTTATGCATTATGAAATTCTTAATTGCCGGTGCAGGGAATATAGGATCGATTATAGCATCTGAAATAGCGAAGAACCCTTCAAATAGCGTAATAATAGCGGATATTAATCCAGAAAGGGCCATGAAGATGCCCGGAATATCCGGGAAAAAGAACGTTGAATTTGTGAAACTGGACATTAACAGGGCCGATGATGCCTCAAGAATAATCAATGGGTGCGACATGATTGTAGGCGCCCTCCCGGGAAGCACCGGATTAAAATTGATAAAACTTGCAATTGATCATGGAAAAAATATCGTTGATGTTTCTTACATGAATGAGGATCCCTTTGCCCTTGATGAAAAAGCAAAGGAAGCCGGAGTAACTGTTGTTCCTGATCTGGGGGTTGCTCCAGGCCTCAGCAACATGATGGTGGGAAATTCAATCAAGCAGCTGGATAAAGTCGAATCCGTAAAAATAATGGTTGGCGGAATGCCAGAGAACAAAGTCCCTCCACTAGACTATAACCTGACATGGTCCACGGAAGGGCTGATAGACGAGTATACAAGGCCAGCAAACATTGTTGAAAAAGGTGTTTTAAAGAGTGTAGAAGCACTTTCAGGGCTTCAGACTGTAAATTACGAAGGCATAGGTACACTGGAGGCATTTTACACTGATGGTTTGAGAACCCTTCTCAGGACCGTAAAAGATGTTCAGGAAATGTGGGAAAAAACCCTCAGGTATCCAGGCCACGCTGAAAAGATAAGGACCATGAGGGATCTTGGATACTTTGATAAAGAGTATGCAAAAGTGGACGGTAAGGATGTAAAGCCCTTCGATCTCTCTGTGAAATTATTTGACAGGCATCTGAAGAGGGATGATGTACGGGATCTGATCGTTATGGATGTAACGGTTGAGGGCACGAAGGGAGGAGAAACCAAAAAAATAGAATATTTCGTCTATGACAGTTATGACACAAAAAATAGAATTTCTGCCATGTCGAGAACAACAGCGTTCCCTCCGTCAATAATAGCCCAGATTCTGTCAGAAAAGCCTCCAGAGGAAAAGGGGATAGTTCCTCCCGAAATTCTCGGGAAAGATGACAGCCTCTTTGAGACCACGATCAGGAAATTAAAGGAAAAGGGGGTGAAAGTAGATCGCGTTTGCTGAAAAAACTGCAACTATATCACAGAAAAGCCCTTCGGCATATGGAATAATGTTATTTTATAACGCAATCTTTTTTTATGAGATGGCGAACTGTGAGATCGTATAAGAATGGTATTAGAAACATTATCGAAGAAACTTATATATAAATCCAATAGAATAGAGGTCTGATGCGGGCTTTTTCAAACGATGACAAGCTGTTCATCTCGGAGTTCATAATAATAGCGCTGGTATTCGCTTCAGTATCTGTATACGCGGTATCGCTTACATTTATTATCCAGTCCGCACACATACATTTCCTGTATCTGGGTATGCTATTCGCAATAGCACTCGTGAGCTTCTTTGCCCTCAATCCTGTTTCGAATGAGTATATAAGCAGGTATGGAAATCTTTTTTCAATGCCAATATCGATCCTTGCTATGGCGATATCATTCATCGTAGTTTTTATATCACAGAGTATTTATGTAATTTCTCTTTCGATCATCATTTTGAGCCTTTCATTCACCATGTTCTATAATTCTGTAGTCAAAAGAGGAGACAAATTTGTCATGAATATACCTTTTACCTACTTCTCCGCGGCATCCGGATCTTTCATAGGGCTTGCCCTGTTATCCTTCTACAGGGGACCGGTATATGATGTATACGCTTACTTTTCCATAGTGCTCCTCATAATAGGGCTTTCAACCATATTTTTCATAACAAAAAAATCCTCAAACAAGCCGGAAAAACATAACATATTCTACATAATGATGCGCCCGTTCTACGTCATGGAGAAAGTCGGCAAATCTAATAAAAAACTGCTTCTTCTTGTGGATTCCCTGAACGAGATGTTTTTAGCCATATCAATAGGATCCACTTTTCCGTTCATATTTGCAATCGGTATAGATTCTGGAATCAGCAGGAGCGGAATTTATATTGTTTCTGCTTTCTCCGGTATTGTTGCGGTTATCGGAATCCTCATTTACAGCATGTTCAAGGATGAAAAGTCACTTGCCTATTACCCCACTAAGAGCGTTATCATAACATTAGCGCTGCTGCTTTTCATTGTTATGTCCAGCTATTCGTTTATAGCTGCAATACTGATATCTTCACTTCTTCCCGCTTCCTACATGAGTTATGACAATTTTATGAAACTCCAGTTCCCCGAGGATTTCA
Organism: Thermoplasmataceae archaeon; assembly: GCA_031961165.1. Classification (GTDB taxonomy): domain Archaea; phylum Thermoplasmatota; class Thermoplasmata; order Thermoplasmatales; family Thermoplasmataceae; genus JAVRLS01. Next base: position 58,068 of record JAVRLU010000002.1, on the reverse strand, counting down.
ATTACAGGGAAATAACATCATTCCTGAGAAATCCAATAATGATAATATCGCCCATAATGGGCCTGATATTATGGATAGTGAGCAGGCATCTCCTATTCACAATGGCAATAGTGTTTTCTGTACTTTCCTTCGTAATGACGGTGGTTGTAATAGAAAACCCAAAATTCTTTGGAATTACAAAACCCGCAGTCCAGACACAGGAATGATGCCCGGTAATATCGAAATATTTTATGTTCATCAATATATAAGTACGAAATTAGAAAATGATTTTAAGGATGATTCAATCAAAAAGCATGGAAGAGATTGATGTAATCACTATAGGGGCCGGGGGAGCTGCATATCCTGCGGCTTTCAGACTCAAAAGATCCGGCTATAAAGTAGTAATGGTGGATGACAAGGGGGTTATGTCGGGAAACTGCCTTTCAGAAGGGTGCATACCCTCAAAAGCCGTGATAGAAACAGTCCATAATTATGTAAAGTTACGGCAGTTTAAGGATTTCAGCCTTGATTACAGTGACGTTGTGAAGAGAAAGGATGATGTGCAGAAACTCCGTTATGGACAGCATCAGGAAGAGCTTAAAGAGGCGGGCCTGGAACTTGTTAAGGGACACGCAAAGTTCATAGATGAAAATACTGTCGAGGTAAAGACGGATAACGGCACCGAAAGGTACAGGGCCGATCACATCATAATAGCATCCGGTTCTGAAACGGTAATACCCGGCATACCCGGATCGAAGTATGCACTGACAAGCAAGGATTTCTATTCCATGAACCCAAACGTAAAGAATATTCCCGCTTCCATAGCGATAATTGGCGGCGGCTATATAGGACTCGAGACGGGATCGTTCCTTTCGCTTATGGGTTCAAGCGTTACGGTTATAGAGATGCTGGATACCGTATTAAATACGATGGATCCTGAAATTGTTGGAAAAACGATTCCGTTGCTTCCAAAGATGGATATAATAACAGGTGCGACGGTTAAATCTATAAATAAGGACGGTAAAAAAATTACGGTTGAATATTCCAGGAACGGGGATGAAAAAAGAATCGATGTGGATGCTGCAATGCTTTCCATAGGAAGAAGACCTGTCCTGCCCGAGGGAATAGACGATCTTGGCATAAAATACGATAAAAAGGGGATAACGGTTAACAGTGCAATGCAGACAAATATAAAACATATTTATGCAACCGGCGACGTCAATGGAATAACTCCGCTGTTCCATGCAGCAAAGAGGCAGTCAATAGTCGCAGCAAACAACATAATGGCGGAAGACGTGCCCACAGATTATTTCGATCCGCTTTCCGTTCCATATACCGTTTATACTATCCCGCAGATGGCATTTGTTGGCCTTACGCCAGGAATGGCAAAGAAGCGGGGAATCAATTACACCGAGGGCACTTTCAGCATGTCAAAGGATTCAATGGCGCAGATATTCAACGAAATGCAGGGGGAAATAACGGTACTGTTTGACGACAGGATGAAGATCATAGGCGGGTATGTTATAGGAAACGATGCAGGTAACGTGATAAATGAGATTGGCCTTGCAGTGTCAAAGGGGCTTTCCGCCAGGGACCTTGCAGAGATGGCCCACCAGCATCCGATGACGTTTGAGGGCCTCAACGAACTTGCCAGAAAATTCTATTGAAATTACCTTTTTTTATTGAGCGAATAAGCAGGCCTTTCTGCCTTTTCAATACAGGTTTTTATGAGGGATCATGCCCCATAACTGATCCTCCTATCGTACCGCCTATCATTGCTGGAACGATGCCCTCTATAGTTATCCTGAGTGTCATGTAAGTTATGGGAAGGCTTGAAAAACTGCTTGCATAATTGATGAGGGAATAAACATAGCCCTTCCCGAATATGCTGTAAATTTCTGAGGACATTGACTGGCCTGAAATTATCAGCAGGAAGATTATAACTATGAGAACGAAGAGACTGGATATAAAGGCGGAAAGCGTTCCCCTGGAAGCACCACGGGATATCAGGCCAGAGACAATTCCACCGGCAAGCCATCCAAGAAATGAAAATGGAGCCAGCATGATCATAGCGATTATTCCTATGAATGATCCAAGGGCAATGTTACCGTTATTTTTCTCGGCCATATTTTATATCGGGGAGAGATTGCGATCGCAGATATTAATATAATTGCGATCTTTCCGCCTTTCATTGTGAACATGAAGATAGCCTTTGCCGTACAGTGCAGATCAAAGAAACATCTTCTGTATTTCCGGATTCACATCTATTACGATCGCTTTACTTTCATCACCTGATTTCAGCCATTCCAGGTCCTCAAGATTACTGTCAGCGGTCCTGGTTTCTATGCCAAACGATCCTATTATTTTTTCCAGGTCAAGCCCGAATGAAAGAAAATCAGCCTTTTCCAGTCCAGGATAGTAGCTTGTTGCAAAACTCTTAAGGATGCCATATCCTCCGTTTTTAAGAACTATCATCTTAAGCGGTATACCGTACCTCTTTGCCGTCCATAGGGCCTGTATTGTGTACATAACGGAACCATCACCTATAACAAGTATCGTATCCTTCTTTTCCATCGTTATTCCAAGCGCAGCCGGCAATCCCCATCCAAGCTGCCCGCTCTTTGCCGTGAAATATCCCAGACGTTCGTATCCAAAAACAGATCTTATTGTCTCGGAACTTGATATTGATTCATCAACAAGCGTGTAATGTTCAAAAGTTTTACGGATACTGTATGCTACATAATTTATGCCCATGTTCTTCTTCTCGTTTGCAACCCTCGTCCTGAAGGAAAAATCTGGATTCCTCCTGAAGTTACCTTTCCTTTTCACAAGCCCGGTTATTTCTGAAAGGAATGTCTTTGGATTCGCCATATAGCTGTCCCCGATCTTCCTGGACAAATTCAGGCCTATAAAAATCAGGTCCTTTCCTGGAAGGAGGGGTGATGGTATGTAAGGATAAAGCGTGATGTCCGATCCTATGAATATTATGAGGTCATATTCCATAAGCGCCATATTTATCAGTGTTGTTCCCGGCATCAGTTCCCCGGCATACGACGGTGAGGACGTCAGGAATCCGGCCCTTGATCCCAGCGGTTCAGTATAGACGGGGCAGCCAATCTTTTCCGCAAACTTTTCAGCCTCTGCGAACGCATCGAATTCATCTATCTCAGAACCGAATACGACGGCTGGATTCCTGGATGAATTGATTCTTTCGGCTATTTCCTTTACGTCATTCTGATCGACAAGCCCGTAGCCTGTTTTTTTAACATGAGTGCCTGTGTATGTGGCATCTTCATCTACAATGTTCATTGGAAAAGAGAGGAATACGGGGCCCCTTGGGGGGGTCATTGCGATTTCGTAGGCCCTCTTCATGGCAATCTCGACATCCGATGCCTGCTTTATCTCGTACCTGTACTTCACTGCATTTGAGGCGAGGCCTGTCAGATCGCCTGAAAGTATGGGATCGTATACGAGATGCCTGTAATCCTGCTGTCCTGCAGTTATTATAACCGGCGAATGATTCGCTGCTGCAGTGTAAATAAAAGCCATTGAATTTGCAAGACCTGGAAGGGTGTGAAGATTCACTATGGAAGGCGAACCAAGGATCTGGGCCCTTCCGTCTGCCATTCCCACGGATATGGAATCATGTAACGTGAGGATATAATCCTTGACATAGCGGAGCATCGGAAGTTCTGTTGTTCCTGGATTTCCAAAAACAGGGCCGAGTTTCATATCTGAAATTACCCTCTGGAAAATCTCGGACGCCTTCACTCAAATCACCCGGTATAGCGGGTCTATTCCCTGGTTGAATCTCAGTACATTCGCAATTGTTTCCTTCAGGAATCTGTTCTGGCTCTCCATTGTTACGCCGGCTATATGCGGGGAAAATATCGTATTGTCCAGCTTGAAAATCTCAGAATCCGGATCCGGAGGCTCCCTTTCAAAAACGTCGATGCCGGCCTTCATTCCCCGATCCCTGATGGCCTTTATAAGGGCGCTTTCATCAACCACCTCTCCACGGGATGTGTTTATGAATATCGATCCTTCCTTCATCCTTGAAAATGCATCCGAATTGAACATCTTTCTTGTCTTTTCTGTCAGGGGCACATGCACTGAAATTATGTCGGAATTGGAAAGAAGGTCGTCAAATGGAAGATAGGTGCAGCCGAATCTTTCTTCCTCATCTTCTGTAAGGCGTTTTTCGTCGTAATAGACTATCCCCACACCAAATGGAATCAGCCTTTCAGCAAGCCTCTTCCCTATTGCACCCATACCTACTATCCCGAAAGTTTTCCCCATCAAATCGAATGATCTCGTGAGGAGAGGCCATCTGCCGGACCTGATTTCCTGATCAAGGAATTTCTGATCCTTCAGGAATGAAAGAGCCATGGATATTACATGCTCTGCCACGCTTTCCTTGTTGGCCACAGGAATATTGGAAAGCATTATCCCCTTTTCCTTAAGGTATTCAAGGTCCACGTTGTCGTAACCGGTGCTTGCTATCTGCACAAAACGGAGATTCTTTAATTTGTCCACGAGTTTTTTATCGACTTTTGTGAATGTTGTGGCAACAAGGATTTCAGAATCGTCCTTCTCGAATTCCGTATCGGATCTTATAGTGAGGTCCGGCATTATCATCTTTGCGCTCTTCTCTATATCCTCTACGGGGAGGAAATCCGGAAGTATGACAAGTGTTTTCATATTGTGCCATGGGATAAACAGCATATTAATTTTGCTGAACTTACCTTTAATGTGCCTTTAAGTCCGGCCTTTTTTCCTTATATTGGAAAAGCAATGAAAATGGTTTTATCTATGTTAGAAATAAACTGAAGCCATGAAAGTTTCAGAGATTATGACAAAAGATCCCGTTAAATACAAAGTTCCGAGTTCCATCAATGAGGTCATTAAAGTTCTTATCAAGAATAACATAACAGGCGTACCGATAACGGATGTTAACGGCAAATATGCCGGTTTCGTAAGCAGGAGAGATATTTTTTCAAATCCGAATGAGGCACAGACCGCCATGGTGATGAGGAGATCCCCTCCAATAAGCGGGGATGAAAATGTTGAGACCGCAGCCATGGAGATGCTTAAGCAGAAGAAGAGGCATCTTACGGTTGTTGACAGCAATAATTATGTTATTGGCATACTGACCCCGCAGAATTTCATGAAACTCATAAAAGAACAGCACGGAAACATAAGGATAAAGGACGTGATGAAGGACATAAGCATACCCGTATGGGAGAAGACGCCACTGATGCCAATACTTATAACGATGAACCTTTCGAATATTTTTTCATTTCCTGTTATAGACGGGAAGGGTGACTTTGTCGGTCTCATTACGGACAGGGATATATTTGACCGCGTTGATCTGAAATACGATTCTATTCTTTCAGAGATGGGTATAGCCAACGATGAGGATCCGTGGTCATGGACAGGGCTCAGGAACGTGTTCAGGTACGTTGTTGAAAGGGCAGATATAAGGCTTCCAGACATAAGTGCTGAGCAGGTAATGATCAGGAATCCGTCCATCGTGTACCTAAATGATAAGCTAGAAGTGGCCGCTTCAATAATGATACAGAACAATTTCAACCAGATACCCGTACTGGATGACCCTAAGAGGATAGCCGGGATGCTGTATGACATAGAGATGCTGAGTGTGTTCCAATGACATTCGAAGAAGTTATTGAGCTATCAAAAAGGAGGGGCTTTTTCTGGCCTTCTTACAGCATATACGGTGGATCCTCCGGCTTCTATGACTACGGGCCTCTTGGATCACTCATGAAGGATAACATCATAAATGCGTGGAAAAGGATCTATGCTGCCGAGGGCGCGATATTCGTGGATACACCGGTAATATCTCCGGAAGAGGTTTTCAGGGCATCCGGCCATCTGGAAAAATTTTCTGATATCGCAGTAAAATGCAGCAACTGCAAGACCGCATATAAATTTGAAAGCCTCCTTAAGAATCTTGATATAAAGGAGATAGCCGGGAACACCGGGGAGGCGGACAGCATACTTTCAAAGTATCACATAAAGTGCCCTAAATGCGGTTCTCCACTTACCGGTTCATATAACTTCAACCTCATGTTCAAGATCGACAATGAGCCCCTGTACCTCCGCCCTGAAACAGCACAGGGAATATTTGTCAATTTTAAGAACCTCCTGAACTATTCGAGATCTGTTCTGCCGCTGATTGTTTGCCAGGTTGGCAAGGGTTTCAGGAATGAAATATCGCCCCGCCAGGCCCTTATTAGGATGAGGGAATTCACGCAGGCAGAGGTTGAGGTATTCTATGATGATACCGGTTCATTTTCCCCCGATTCCATAAGGAACGGTCCGGTACTGAACCTGCTGAGAAACAACGGGGAAAGCCTGAATATAAGTGCATTTGAGGCACTGTCATCCGGCGTTGTAAACAGCCCGGCAATGGCATACTTCATGAACAAGACGTTCATGTTCCTTTCATCTATCGGGCTGGATCCGGCAGCGATCAGGGCAAGGGAGCATTCTCCCGAGGAGAGGGCACACTACTCGTCCGAAACGTGGGATTTTGAATTTTTCATGGACGGCGAATGGATAGAAATTGTCGGGATATCCGACAGGAATTCATACGATCTTACAAAACACCAGGATGCATCCGGGCAGGATATGTCCGTAAATGGCAGAATTCCGCACGTTATTGAGCCATCACATGGAGTTGACAGGATCTTTCTTTCCATAATGAACGGCAGCTATTACAGGAGGGAAAACGGTTACAAAGTCCTGAGACTAAAGCCGGAGATATCCCCGGTGCACTTTGCCGTATTTCCGCTCCAGAAAAAGGATGGCCTGGATTCCAGGGCAAGGGATATGTTTGCTGCACTGAAAGCCATGGACCCGTTTATATTCTATGATGAGAGCGGGACCATAGGGCGCAGATACGCAAGGCAGGATGAGATAGGTACACCCTTCTGCATAACCGTGGACTACCAGACCGTTGATGATGATACCGTGACCGTCAGGGAAAGGGATTCATCGAAACAGAAAAGGGTAGCCTTCAGGGATCTCCTGGAAATGGCCAGTAATTACCCGGAATCTTTTACCGCACTTTTCGGAGAGTGATCGGAAGAAATCAGGAACGTGCTTGCTGGAATCCCGAAACGATATGTTCCAGATTACCCGTTAATGCCGCCTGAGCTGTGCCCTTTTGCCTGTAAAATATAACTTTGATGTTTTATCAACCTTATAGAACAATAAGGCTGGAATCATCATCCATAGCATCCTTCACAAATGAAGGTATAATCGGCATGAAACTAAAAATATGTTTTAAAGGGTTTTCAGTACAACCCTTCGCTGAGGTTTGAGAATTTAAGCACAGCTTTTTTCATCATTTCATTGGAATTTTCCATGACGCCTTCAACGAACCCGCTCACTATCATCGATTTTGCGGTTTCCCTGTCTATTCCCCTTGATCCAAGATAGAAAATGCTTTCCTCATCGATATCGCTTATTGCTGATGCGTGCTTGGATTTTGTATCATTGTTTTTTATTAACAGGGCCGGCTTTGTATTTGCGTAAGCCTCCTTTGAGAGAAGCAGTATCCTGGTATCGTAGAAACCCTGCGACTTTCTTGATTCTTCTCTCAAATCTATATTCCCGCGCTGCATTGTCAGGCTCTTTCCCTTGACGATTCCCCTGATAATGATGTTCGATACGGTTCCCGTGCCGATCTGCACGGTGCTGTCCCTTATGTCGGCCTGCTGATCGCCGTCAGTGAAGCTTGCGCCCCTGACTTCATACTTCGTTCCGGTACCGTACTGATATGATTCGGTCGAAAGTATTGACCTGTCCATGCCGTGATCCACATGAAAAACGGTGGCTTCAGAGAAATCATCCATATGTACCTTCATGAATGTTGCTCCACGCACAGTAACCGATTTGTCCTGTATCCTTGAATAATTTACCTTCGATCTTTTACCTGCGAATATGTATATGTTCCTTCCCTGGACGCCATTCCCTTCACCATAGCTCGTATCACTGCACTGGATATCGACTTTTGAATCGTCTCCGACAATGATGATATCCTTTGAGGAAAATGAGTACCCGGCATTTGAAATATTTTCAAGGACCAGCCTGACATCCTTCTTTTCAGGAACGTAGATGAAGAGGCCGTTCTGCCATCCTGCATTTATAAGGTACTCTATTCGATCATCAGAGTATTCAATGTCAGTAAACTTCTGAAGCATGCTGAAGTTTTCCTTTTCAGCTTCCTTCATGGACTTTACTGTTATGCCATGACTGTTTTTCACATGAATTTCACCGTCAATGACAGATATATCAGCTTCCTTTCCTGGGGCGATTGATGGTTTCCCCCTTACTTCACCAAGAACCATCTTCTGTATGTCCTCTTCCGGGAAATCCACATACCTTGCACGCGTCGGGCTGTCCTTGTACACCTGTGGAGGATGCCTCATGAACTGTATGAAATTGTCCTGCCTGTACTCGTGAAGCTCATCGTTAAGTTCAGAATTGATCCTTTCATTTATCTGCTCGATCATCCCACTGCACCCAGTTTGCTCATCTCAAGCTTTACCAGCCTGTTCATTTCCACTGCAAATTCCATCGGTATCTCCTTCATAACGTCGTCAAGGAACCCGAGTACTATCATTGAACTTGCCTCATCTTCAGAAAGGCCCCTTGATCTCAGGTAAGTGAGCTCCTCCGTCCCTATCTTTCCGACGGTAGCCTCGTGCATGAACTTCGCCGTTGGCTCATATATCTCATCATGCGGAAGTGTATACGAAACGGAATCATCGTTGATGAGAAGTGCATCGCACTGGACATGGCTCCTTGCGTTTATTGCGTCCTTGTTCACCCTGACAAGACCGCGGTATATGGATTTGCCATCTCCCATGCTGACGCTCTTTGAAACTATTTTCGAGGTTGTATTCGGGGCCATGTGTATTGCCTTTGCACCGGTATCCTTTACTGTTCCCGGCCCTGCAAGCGCTATTGTCAAATTTGACGTTGAGGCATTCCTGCCCCTCAGGTATGATGACGGGTATATCATTGTAAGCTTTGATCCCAGTGATCCGCCGACCCATTCCATCTTACCGTTTTCCTCAACCCATGCCCTCTTCGTTGGCATGTTGTAAACACTGTTTGACCAGTTCTGTACGCTTGTGTAACGGCCGGATGCATTCTTCATCACATAGTATTCCACTATGGCGCTGTGCAAAGAATCCTTATCGTACCTGGGAGCCGTGCAACCCTCTATGTAATGTGCCTTGGCGCCCTCATCCAGGACGACTATTGTATGCTCAAACTGGCCGCTTTCCTCGCCATTTATCCTGAAATATGTCTGTAGCGGAAGATCGATCTGTACGCCCCTGGGAACGTAGAGGAATGATCCGCCGCTCCATACTGCCGCATTCAGTGCCGCGAATTTGTTGTCGCTTGGAGGTACAGCCTTGCAAAAGTATTCCTTTACAAGGTCGGGATGCTGCTGTACCGCAGAATCCAGATCCATGAAGACTACACCCTTCTCTTCCCATTCCTTCTTCAGGTTATGGTATATGCCTTCGCTGTCGTACTGCGCAACGGATCCTGCCAGGTATTTCTGCTCCATCTGGGGTATTCCAAGTTTATCAAATGTATCCTTTATCTCGGCCGGGACCTCGTCCCAGTTATTTGTGGTCCTTTCATCAGGCCTGTTATAATAGCTTATGCTGTCCCAGTCTATGCCTGAAAGATCCGGGCCCCATGTCGGAACCGGCTTGGAATTGAATATTTCAAGAGCCTTCAGCCTGAAGCGCCTCATCCAGTCAGGTTCCTTCTTTATCTCCGATATCTCCTCGACTACCTGCTTGTTCAGGCCTCTTCCTGTTGAATACACTGGCTTGACATTGTCATGGAATTCGTAATCAGGCGCATTCCTCCCCTTGAGTTCCTCCATCAGCTTTTCTATCTCCTCATCCTTATTTCCGCTTGTTATTTCCATCACGCCACCTCCTTTAACCAATCATAGCCCTCATTCTCTATCTTATCCGATAGATTCTTGTCCCCGTTGAGGGCAACGGTACCCTTTACCAGAACGTGGACAAAATTAGGTTCTATATCTTTCAGAATACGCTGGTAATGGGTTATTATTAAGAATCCAACCTCGTTGCTGAAGTATCCCTTAATCTGTTCAGCAACCATCTTAAGGGCGTCAACATCGAGGCCGGAATCAATTTCATCGAGAATTATCATCTTCGGCTTCAGTATTATCATCTGGAGTATTTCTAATCGCTTTCTTTCCCCTCCTGAAAAACCGTCGTTTATTGAACGCGATATGAAGTTTTCATCGAGTCCGACAACTTTCATTATCTCCTTTACCTTTGCATTGAACTGTGCTATTGTTATCTTTTCGTTTGGATGCGTATTCGTGTAAGCAATCCTCAGGAATGTGGAGATTCTAACGCCTTCAACCGTCACCGGGTTCTGGAATCCCAGGAAAAGGCCGGCTCTTGCCCTCTCTTCAGGCGTGGCATAGGTTATGTCCTTGCCGTCAAGGGTTATGCTTCCGCCGGTAACCCTGTAGTCCGGATGCCCGACGAGCACATTTCCAAGCGTACTTTTTCCTGCGCCGTTCGGACCCATAAGGGCATGTATCTCACCACCCTTCACAGTAAGATTGACATTATGCAGTATCTCATTCCCTTCCACTGAAGCGGAAAGATTTTTTATTTCCAGTATCATGGTATATCATTCTCTTAATAACATTAAACTATTTAAACACTTTTTAATGTTTAAATTGACTAAATTTAAATAATCATTTGGCATGTGTATTCAATGATATATGACGATATTCTAGGAGATGTTAAGTCAAGGATACTTGAAAGCCTTAGCATATCCAGCAGGAGCATGGAGGAACTTTCATCAATACTTTCAATCAACAAGACTGCGGTGAAGGAGCACATGGAGACGTTGCAGATGAAGGGCTACGTCAGGTCCTATTTCAAGGGATCTGGGGCAGGGCGGCCTAAGAAGTACTATGAAATCACTGAAAAGGGCCTGTCACTTTTCCCAAAAAAATACATAGAGTTTTCAAAATTGTTCATTGATGAGGTTGAAAAAACAGTGGGTTCATCAAAATTAAATGAAATGCTGGAAAATGTGGCATCCAGGATAATATCTGAGACCGGATGGGAATCGCCTGAACTCAATACCCTTGACAGGAGGGAAAAGATAGAAAAACTCAAGGAGTACGTATCCATGCTGAATGTTCTCGGTTACAATGCAACGATGGATATCTATGATGATCATGTCGAGATAGCAAGGCATAACTGTATATTCTATGATCTTGCAAAGACAAACAATAAGATCATATGCCAGTCCCTGGGCAGGGATCTGGTTGTTCAGTCCCTGAATACGGATTTCAAGATACGGGAAAGCTTTGCTGAAGGATCAAACAAATGTGTGATCGATGTTAAAATATGAACCGGTCCGGCTGGATCAGATTCAAGGGCTTATCGAATCGGTAATTTTCCAAGTATTATTATGAATCATAACTCCACCATGAAACATGTGAAAATTCCACGAACCGTATCTTATGCAAAATGGTAAGCTAAACATATTTCAATCTTATACTGCATTTTTTATATCATTTAGATCCGGATAATGCAAAACTTTCTCAATTTTATAGCAATTATTTTACACTATCCCGGACGCAAAAAATTTAAGTTACATCGTTTTAAAGGCCTTACGTTTGAACAGATTTATAATGATCTCTTCCAGATATACGGGGATCTTGGCTGGTGGCCTGCTGAGACTGCCGAAGAGGTGGTGGTGGGTGCAATACTCACCCAGAATACGAACTGGAAAAATGTTGAAATGGCAATTAAAAACATGAAACGGCATGGAATTTTCACAATGAATGATATTAAAAACACCAGCACAGAGAGACTCTCCGATATAATCAGGAGCTCCGGATTCCACAACCAGAAAGCAAAAAGGCTGAAAAATCTTGCATCGTCCATAATAGAAAAATACGGGAATCTGGATAATATGAAAGATCAGGGTGATGCATCCTCGTTTCTCTCGTCCATTGATGGCATAGGCCCGGAAACAAGGGATTCCATCCTTCTTTATGCGCTGGGTTTTCCAGTATTTGTTGTCGATAAATACACCTTGCGTTTTCTCTCAAGGTATGCCGGCATCACGGATGACAGGAATCTGGGAGAAAACGTGGTAAATGAACTTTTACAGGTCCAGAAACTGAAAAATTTTCATGCAATGATCGTGCAGATATCAAAGGACTACTGCAGGAAAAAACCGGAATGCCAAAATTGTCCTGTGAACGAAAAATGCCTTTATGCCAGGGCCGGAAAGATAGAAGGAGGGAGTGACCGCTAATCATGAGAAAATTCAAAATGCGCCCAATAAGATGGATATTTTCTGGAAATGTTTTTCAGTGACACAGGTGCATTTGCATATGAACCATTAAGTACGTGTATGCATCTTTTGAATCCAAATTTTATTAACAATGAGTTAATTGAGTAATGTTATGAAATTCAATGAACCCGGGAATATAGGAAATGTATCGATAAAGAACAGGATAGTAATGGCGCCGATGATCTCAAACCTCGCAAATCCTGATGGCAGCATAAATGACAGCTATATTGCGTACCTTGAGAGGCGCGCCATGGGAGGTGCAGGCATGATCCTGACCGAATACGTGTACATAGACAGCCTTTATTCCCGCGGATCCAGAAATGAAGCAGGATCCTACAATTTCGATTTCATCCCGAAATTCAGGAGGCTTACCGATCGTATACACCTTCATGGATCGAAGGTATTCATCCAGCTCGTTCATGCCGGCGGAAAGGCGCTGGCATCCGGTGAAAACCGCCGCATAGCCCCTTCATCAGTAGACTACGGGGGATACCGGCCTGATGAGATGACTCAGTTCGATATAGATGCAGTGAAATCATCCTTTGTGAGGGCTGCACAGTTCGCGCAACTGGCCAATTTTGACGGTATTGAACTTCACGGAGCGCACGGGTACCTGCTGCAGGAGTTTTTTTCTCCGGCTCTCAACAGGAGGGATGATGAATACGGTGGAAATTTTGAAGGCAGAATGCGCCTGGCCCAGGAAATAATAAATGAAATCAAGGACAAAGTTACTATTCCGGTCGGAATAAGGCTGAGCCTGTATGAGGATGATCTGAATGGGTATGATGCCAGTTACGGACTTATGATAGCAAGGTACCTGAAGAAGATCGATTACGTTCATTTTTCAGCAGGAAGGTTTGCACCGCCCGGATCGTCCGCATCCTTTTACAGCCCAAAGACGCATATTTTCGACAGGCTGCCAGAGAAACCGGACGTTACGACAATAGTTGCCGGTTCCGTTACGAATGTTGATGATATCGAGAAAGTTCTTAGCGGATCGGATTTTGTATCAATAGGCAGGGCCCTGCTTGCCGATCCGTACCTTGTTAAAAAAATTGAGATCGACCCGCATCTTGTCAGGCCGTGCATAAGATGCAACCAGGCGTGCCGGGACCTTTCATACGGGGAAGTCAGGTGCACGGTAAATCCTGACACCGGTTTTGAACTGTACGAAAATAAAAGAGAACGTCTAAAGGGGGACATTGTCATAGCCGGCGCAGGAATAAAGGGCCTTGAGGCGGCAATAACAGCGGCAAAGTCAGGTTTAAACGTAACAATTTACGACAGGAGGGAAAAGATAGGCGGCCAGATCCTTGATATCTTTGACAGTTTCAAGAAAAATGAATTCCAGGCATTGCTTTCATATTACGAACATATGATCGAACGGCTTGGCATAGAATTTATTCCTGAAAAAGAATACAGGGGAGAGGGCCTATACTGCTACCCGGATACCGTCTATCCCGAAATCGTGCCCAGGGATCATATACTGATAGATTCGAATATATACAGGTATTATGACGATGCCCTCCGGCTTTCTGAAAATATAAAAGTAACGATGACAGAGAGGAGCCTTCTGTGGCTTGACCGTACAAGGAGGGGGCCGTACAGGAGCATGGCAATACAGAGGGGCATAGAATTCGTTTCTGAACCGGATGAGAAGCCGGACGTGGGCATTATCGAAAGGAATCAGTATGATATAAGGGCGGCCATGGTATCAGGCCGCGAAAGTTTCAGGGTATTCATGGAAAGGAACATGAATGATTACCTCTGATACAGCATCATGATGCGGAAACTCCAGGAAAACGGCATTTATGCGATATTTTGCCTGCAAAGCCGGAACTCGTTCCTTAAAAAACGTGATAAAAATTACCGGAACCTTTGTGTTATCTTTTTATATTCTTTGCATTTAACCCCTATATGAATGATAAACCTGTTCACGTGACAAAAGGCCAGCGTTATTCGGACGTTATACATTCAAGGGATATTGTTGCGGTCAGATCCATGGATCGCCTGAAGGATCTGAGTGATATAGCAGAGAAGGACGAAGATGTTTTTCCTGTTCGGATCGATTCCGAGGATGGAATCGCTATCCTCAGGCATTCAGCGGCACACCTGCTGGCAAACGCCGTCACGAATATATATACATCGGCTCTCCCGAATACCGGTCCCGTTGTTGAAAACGGCTTTTACTACGATTTTGACATGAAACCGATAGGCGAGGAGGATCTTGCCAGGATAGAGGAGGAGATGAGGCGCATTGTGAAGGAGGATGTGCCGATCGTCAGGGAGTTCCACTCGAAGGATGAATTGATGCACATATTCTCCTATAACAGCTACAAGATCAGGATAATAGAAGAAAACGTAAAAAGTGGCAGCAGCACCGTCTACAGGCAGGGGAATTTCGTGGATCTGTGCCTTGGCCCGCACGTTCCGAGCACTGGCTATATCAGGGCCTTCAAGCTCCTTTCAATAGCAAGCGCGGTTTACAAATACGATGAATCGAAAACGCTTGTCAGGATATACGGAACTGCCTTCCCGAACGAAAAGATGCTGGACGAGTTCCTTAAGAACATGGAAGAGGCAAAGAACAGGGATCACAGGAAAATCCTTTCGGAGATGGACCTGGCGGTATTCAATTCGGAATGGGCCCCGGGCTTTCCCCTTTATACCCCCAGGGGGCAGATAATAAGGAAGGAGCTGCTGAAGTACATGGATTATGTTAACGGGAAAAACGGCTGGCAGGATGTGTGGACCCCCCACGTATTCAGGGACACCATATGGAAGCAGTCAGGCCACTATGCAAAGTACAAGCCTAACATGTACCTTTTTACGCTTCCAGACGGGGACAGCTACGGCATAAAGCCCATGAACTGCCCGGGCCACATAGCGGTATTCGCCAGGAGAAAATACAGTTACAGGGATTTGCCCGTTAAATATTCGGAGCCAGGAACCGTGTACAGGTATGAGAAATCCGGCGAGGTTGGCGGGCTGACCAGGCCAAGGGCATTCACGCAGGACGACGGCCATGAGTTCCTCCGCATAGACCAGATAACGGAGGAGATAGAATCACTGCTCAAAATGGTAAATGAGATATTCCAGACAGTTTTCGGAAAGATAGAAACGGCATTCGATCTGAGCGTAATAGACAAGGAACATCCCGAGAATTATCTCATAAGCTACGTATGCAACAGTTGCGGGTACAGGATTGAGGGCATGCGGGGAACCGATATAGAATGCCCGAAATGCCATTCGCATGATCTTAAGCCGGACTACTCAATATGGGACAGGGCAACAGAACAGCTGAGGAATGCCCTTGACAAACTTGGCATAAAATACAGGGAATATCCGGGCGAGGCTGCGTTTTACGGACCTAAGATTGACGTACATGTAAAGGATGCGATCGGAAGGATGTGGCAGCTTTCCACAATACAGCTTGACTTCTTTATGCCCATAAACTTCAACCTTAACTATATTTCCAGCGATAATTCTGAGGAAAGGATAGTTATGATCCACAGGGCCATATACGGGAGCTATGAAAGGTTCATGGCAATCCTTCTCGAACACTTCGCAGGAAAGCTCCCGACATGGCTTTCGCCCATACAAACTTATGTGATACCAATAAGTGAGGCATTCAACGATTACGCAGCAAGGATCAATGACGATCTCCTGAAAAATGGCATAAGGAGCATTCTTGACATTTCACAGGAAACTGTAAGCAAGAAGATAAAGCTAATACACGATTCCAGGCCTTCATACATAGTTGTCGTTGGAAAGCGCGAAATGGAGAATTTGTCCGTATCCGTAAGGCTGAGGAACGGAAAACAGAAAACGCTTTCTGAGGATGAATTTATAAAAATGCTTAAAAAAGAGATAGAGGAAAGAAATGTGAATCAGGCTGTCTGAACAGCCTTCTTTCCCGCTTTTGCTTCTTTTATGGCGTCTATCAGTGCCGGAACCGCCTTCCTGTAGTCCTCCGTTATTATATAATCAGAGAATTTTGTGATTTCAGCGTTCGGATCGACATTCACTGTCACTATAACTTTTGAAAACTTTATGCCCGCTGTATGCTGCGGCTTCCCCGATATCCCAACTGCAATATACAGATCCGGACTTACGGACTGGCCTGTCTGGCCGACCTGGTGATCCCTTGATATCCATCCGAGATCGACTATGGGCCTTGATGCGCCAATTGCGCCGTTGATCTCCCTTGCCAGGTCCTCAATCAGCTTCAGCCCATCAGGCTGCCCTAGCCCGAGACCGCCTGCTACGACGATCTTTGCAGATGTCAGATCAGTGCTGGGCCTGGGGATGAATTTAACTATCTCCTTCTTTATAGATGCAGGATTCACTTTTATCTTTTCCTTCTTTATCTCGTATTTGCGTGTGCTGTCCCTTTCAGTGGGCTTGAATATACCGGGCCTGGCAGTTGCCATCTGGGGCCTGTGGTTCTTGCACAGTATTTCTGCAAGTGTACTTTCACCGTATGTCGGGCGGTTTGCAAGAAGCGTCCTGCTCTCGTCAACGTCCAGAACAGTGCAGTCAGCCGTTATTCCCGTCCTTGACCTTATGGCAACCCTTGAAGCAAGATCCCTGCCGTTCCTTGTGGCTGAAAGAAGGAATATATTCGGCTTGTATTCTTCTATGTATTTACCGACCACTTCCGCTATTGGCATTGTAAGGAAATCCTTGAATTCCGGTGCTTCTGCAGCCAGTACTATGTCGCATCCGTACTCTCCGGCATCCTTTGCTAATTTGTCGACCTTGTCCCCTGTTATGACACATATGAGCTTTTCATGGACCTTGTCGGCCAGCTGCCTTCCGATCCCTATCATCTCAAGCGAAGATCTCTTGATCTCTTCCCCCCTGTGCTCAAGGTAAACTCCCACATTCTTGTAATCGTCCTTATTCGCAACAGGAACTGCATTTATCAAGCCTGTCATTTCGCATCACCAAATTTAAGTATACCCTTTGCTACAAGTTCGTCAACCATTGAGGGTATTTCTTCAATCTTTACGGCTTTCTTCCCCCTTTCTATTTCCTTTATTCCCTTCATAGATCTTACGATCGTAGGTGACCCGCGGAGGCCAACCCAGTTCGGGTCAAGGTTGATTTCCTTGATGCCCCATACCTCGACGCCTTTTTTCACGGCATCTATCTTTTTCCTGAGTTTCTGGTAACGGGGGGTGTTAGCGTTAAGTATTACCGTGACGAGTGCCGGCGCCTTTATTTTGACAATCTCATCGCCATCCTCGAGTTCGCGGGTTGCTATAACGTAGCCGTTCTCGTACTGCACGTCCTTCGTGTATGTTGCCTGTTCCCATCCAAGGAATTCGGCAACCCCTGGACCGACGTGGCCCGTGCTCGAATCGGTTGTTTCATCGCCGGCGAACACTATATCCACGTTGCCTATCTTTTCAATTGTGGCAGCCAGCGTCAGTGCGGTAGGATATGTATCAGCACCCGCAAACGCCCTGTCAGAAATCAGGATGCCCCTGTCAGCACCTCTCGCCATGCATTCAAGAATTGCAGAATCCGCCATCGCAGGCCCCATTGATATTACGGTTATTGTCCCTCCAGCCTTATCCTTAATCCTAAGAGCCATTTCCAGCGCGTTCAGATCAGGGGGGTTAACAATATTCCTCGCCTTCGTCCTGTTAAGCGTCATCTTTACAGGATCAACCTCAACTTCGCTGCTGTCAGGCACCTGTTTTATCATAACAACCATATTGACCATTTTCCATCACCCGAACTTGTATATGACACCATGATCTCCCTTTGGCAGTGTCCATTTGACGCTTCCGTGGGAGCATGCTATATCGCAGGTACCGCATTCAACGCAGTCTTCGTACTTGAAGTTAAGTTTTCCGTTTATCAGAGTGTAGCAGTTAGCCGGACAGGCAAAAACACAGAAGTGATCCGGGCATTTTGCACAAATATCCGGATCAATAGTTATGTGTTCATAGGACTTGTCCGTATTGTAATTCAGCAATGCCAGCCTATCTTCTATCTTCAACATCATCACCCTTACATTTTCCTCATCAAGCGGTATCCATTAAGAAGGAGGTCTTTCGAGGTTGTATCGCTTTCCTTCACAGACTGTTTCAGTATTTCGGTAAGATGCTTCTTTGGATTTCCGCTTTCCTCAAACATTTGCATGAAGACTTTCTCAATTATACCAGGAACAAGATGCTGTATGAAAGGGTTCCATATAACATTCTGGATGCCCTTGAACGTATACAGATCGCCGAGAACATAGCTGTTCCTGAGTTTTGCCTCGTATGATGAGAGGGCCTGGGCAGACATATTTCCCTTGTTTTCAATTACTGTGTCTGCGGCCATCATTCCGGATGCTATCGCATAGTTTATTCCCTGAAGCATCATACCGTTGCTGAAGGCTAGCGAAGCGGCTTCTCCCGCAACCAGGTACCCGTCACCGTAGAGCTTTGGAACACCGGCAAGACCGGATTCCGGTATCAGGTGCGCACTGTATTCCTCTACAACACCATCCTTTATAAGGTTCTTTATGTACGGGTGTTCTTCGAATTTTTCTATTATATCGTAAGAATGGACACTGCCATTCTTCCTCAGGTAATCAAGGGAGGTGACCGCACCGAGTGAGATGGTATCCTTGTTTGTGTAAAGGAATCCCCCGCCCTGCACACCGCCGTCCAGAAAACCCATGACATATTCCGAAGCAAAACCCTCTTTTGATGATAAATTGAATCTTTCATTGATCACATCCTCGGGAAGCTTTATTGTCTCCTTCATTCCCAGGGCAACATCGTGATCCGTAAGTTTCCTTCTCAATCCAGAATTTATGAGAACACGCGGGTTTGCCCCCTCGGCCACGATAACTGCATCAGCCGTTATGGTATCCTCGTCCTGGACGACGCCGATGACCTTTCCGTCCTTCATTGCAAGCCTGTCAACCGTAATACCTGTGAGGAGCATAGCACCAGCATCCTTTGCCTTCTTTGCAAACCACTGGTCGAATTTATTCCTGACTATGATCTTCCCGGATTTTTTTTCGAAAAGATCTTCGGAATTAAATCCTATTGATATCTTTGATTTTTCAGTAAGGAAGGCAATTTCCTTTCTCGACACATATCTTTCTATTGGAGCACTGCGTTCCCAGTCCGGAACAACTTTTGAAAGATCATCACCCCATAGAACAGCACCCGAGACATTCTTTGTTCCTGGAGGGTCCCCGCGTTCTACAAGAAGTACATTGAGTTTATTCTGGGCCAGCCTTATGGCCGCCGAAGAACCAGCTGGTCCAGCGCCTATTACTATCGCATCGAATTCGCTCATCTTCATGAGATAACGAATCCATTTATATGCCTTTTGTCTTTATTCATACGTCTTTTATTATAACAAAAATATGATGTGTATTTCGACAAAATATTATGTTAATAAATTATAATTACTTTAAAAAAGTAATTAAAAAATTTGCTTCGCACCTTAATATTTTATATATGGTAAAGCTAATATATTGTAGGATTATCATATAAAAATTTTATATTTCAGGTCAAAAAGGGAATAATGGCCTGTTTCCATGGAAAATCCAGGCCTTTATCCATGCGTGGTTGATTCTATGTATTTGAAAAGTGCTGAAAATGCAAGGTTCCTGTGAGATATCATATTCTTTTCTTCCGTACCCATCTCGGCGAAGGTTTTTTCAGAATTTTCCGGGATGAATATTGGATCGAAACCGAATCCGCCGGATCCCTCCGGTGTTCTTGAAATGGATCCGTTCACAATTCCCCTGAACTGGATTATGCGAAAACCATCAAAGAACGATACAACTGTTTCAAAGAAAGCCTTTCTATTTTCCGGAACAAGTTTCAGTATCCCCTGGTTGCCTATGGTTCTGCTCACGTATGAGGAATACGGGCCGGGGAATCCCCCAAGAGATTCGATATAGAGCCCGGAATCATCAATGAAGAAAGGTGGATCAACCTTTCCGACAAGTTTCCTGCAGCTGTCGTATGATATCTTATCGGTTGTATCCTCCTGTATCTCTTCGTATTTAAGATTCACCCACTTCACGTCAATCGAGAATTTCTTCGCTATTTCACTTACTTCTTCAAACTTATGCCTGTTGCTTGTTACGAATTTAAACATACCTGTGCCTCGCCTCTATCTCCTGCATCCTGTTTTTTACATCGCTGTATCCCCTGTAGCATTTAGAGTATTCCTCCATGAATGCTTCCGCTATTCCATCATCATTGATTGAAAGGTTTTTTATGGACTGGAGGAACATGTATATATCCACTGCAATATCCTCCACTTCAGAATCTGATTTTCCCATGCTCGGATCGATCATATAGACCTTCTCTCCGGACACCATTATGTTATTGACACCCAGATCACCATGCGTTATTCCGTTGCCGTGCATAAGGCACACACTCCTTGCTATTTTTTTCATGATCTGATCGTAATGGGCATTTTCCTTAAGAAACTCCTTTAGCGTCATCCCGTTGATCTTTTGCATTGTCAGTGACATGGAATTTCTGTCAAAATCATAAACTAAAGGTGTATCAACGCCTGTTTCCCTGATTTTCCTGAGAAGGTAGAATTCATTTTTCATCCTTTCATATCTTATCCTTTCATCCAGTTCCGGGTTTCTATAGGTTTTCCTTATCCTGGATTTCACTATTACCTTTCTTCCGTAGAATTCAGATTCAGAAATTGAGGATTCTGCTCCCCTGTTTTTATAAGGGTTTCCATCCGCGTCATCGATCCATGGAGCCGGAACCTCATCTATCCTGTATCTCTGGTTTATCCCCGTTTCGCTGATCCGCATCCTTGATCCGCTCTTGTACATAAGCATGGCAGCCTGTGCTATCATCACACCGTTATCCATGCAGTATTCCCTGTCCGTAAGATACGCCTTGACGCCATTTTCATCTGCCATCTCAGAAACCATCTTCCTCAGCCGGTTGTTCAGTGCCACCCCGCCAGCCAGAAGTATTTCAGATTTACCCGATACATAAAGAGCCCTTTCAATAACCTCTATGAGCATTGAAAAGGCAGTTTCCTGTATGCTGTAGCATATATCGTTTATGTCTTTGCCGGTCTCCATGTATCGTTTTGCTGCCGTAAGTATGCCGGAAAATGATGTGTCCATGCCCTTCACAGAATACGGCAGATCCAGTATATTCTTTCCTTTTTCAGCCATGGCCTCAATTTTAGGGCCGCCAGGGAAACTTATGCCGGAGAGGCGCGCGAACTTATCGAGCATATTTCCTATACCTATATCCAGAGTCTCGCCAAGAACGCGATACCTGCCCTTTATATGGGCAATAACCTGTGTATTCCCGCCGGAGACATAAAGCATTATGGGGTCTGATGCCCCTGTAACCCTCCTGCCTATCTCTATATGGCCTAGCGGGTGGTTTACTCCGAGAATCGGTTTCTTGAGCTTAAGTGATAAAGTTCTCGCAGCAGTTGCGGTGACCCTGAGGGAGGGGCCCAGGCCCGGCCCCATGGAAAAGGCTATGAGGTCTATGTCGGATGGCGATATTCCTGAAGCATCCAGGCTCTTCTTTATTACGGATGCAACATTTTCAGCATGATGTACGGCCGCTTCTCTCGGGTGTATCCCGCCGTGATCCGGCACATACATGGAAGATACATTCGACAGTATCCTGTTTTCGTCCACTATTCCACAGCTAATTGTATGAGCTGTGCCTTCCAGCCCGAGTACTATCATCGAATACGTATTGTATCATTATAAATTAATTTCACGTAATTTTATAGATCTATCGAAGCCATAAAAATAGGCCTTAAAAGATCATCATTTCCTGAATAAAGGGAGACGAATTTTTATAGACCGGTAATCCTGGGATGCCTCGATTATTTTCAGGAATCAAATACGCATGGATAAGCGATCAGTATACTGGAAAAAATGTTTGCGTGTATCTACACAACTATAATTTCCCAATTGAATCCGGACAGATCATTTTGATTCAAACCGCAAAAAATTTTCGATGCGATCATAATTATATTAATCTGAAGTAATTTTTATGAATCACCTGAAAGGCAACATGATTATAAAGGAAGTTGTTATCACGTTAGAGGTGACATATGCCAAATTCCATTGCGATAATTGCTGATCCGAAAAGCGGAAAAACCTACAAAAAAGAGATTCCAGTTGAACGTATAGGATCACTTGTTGGAAGAAAAATAGGTGAAGAGATAGACGGTGTTTTTTTCGATCTTGTAGGGTACAAACTGAAAATAACAGGTGGAAGTTCTGCTGATGGCTTTCCCATGAGATCGGACCTTCCTATGCAGGGGAAGAAACAGATACTCATAACATACAGGAAGGGATACAGGGGAAAGAACGGAATAAAGAAAAGGATAACGGTCAGGGGATCAATAATCAGCAACGATATTACGCAGATAAACCTGATGGTCACGCAGTACGGTCCTAACCCAATTGCCGAAGAAAAGAAGGAAGCTGAGTAAATTCATGTTGCCACAGCCATCTGTAAATATTGGAATGGTAGGTCACGTTGACCACGGGAAAAGTACGCTGACTCTTGCCCTGACCGGTACAAAGACTGATACCCATTCCGAGGAAATCAAAAGGGGGATATCAATAAAGCTTGGTTATGCAGATACTCCCGTATATAAGTGCACAGACGGGCAGGGCAATGAATATTACAGCCGTACAGACAACGGAAACTGCAAGCTTGAGCGCGTGATTTCATTTGTTGACGCACCCGGACATGAAACCCTTATGGCTACCATGCTCTCCGGATCGGCAATAATGAACGGGGCCCTTCTTGTCATAGC
This sequence comes from Thermoplasmataceae archaeon, assembly GCA_031961165.1. Lineage (GTDB taxonomy): Archaea > Thermoplasmatota > Thermoplasmata > Thermoplasmatales > Thermoplasmataceae > JAVRLS01. The sequence continues at coordinate 34,869 of JAVRLU010000002.1, read as the reverse complement.
AGCGAATGAGCACTGCCCGCAGCCGCAGACAAGGGAGCATATGACTGCGCTTGAGATAATGGGCATAAAAAACATAATAATAGTGCAGAATAAGATAGACCTTGTTACAAAAGAGAGGGCAGTTGAAAGCTATAAGGAGATAAAGAATTTTGTTGCAGGAACAATAGCGGAAAATGCACCTGTTATACCAGTTAGCGCCTATCACAACACAAATATAGACGTACTTCTTGGGGCCATAGAGAAGTACATACCGGATCCAGATTTCAGCCTGAACGCCGATCCGTTAATGTACGTGGCGAGATCATTTGACGTAAATAAACCAGGATCTGATATAGAAAGCCTGAAAGGCGGTGTTATTGGAGGTTCGCTTGTCAGGGGTGAATTTTCTGTTGGCGATGAAATAGAAATTGTTCCTGGCATCCAGATAACAAAGGGTAACAAATCCGTGTGGGAAAATGTAACTACAGAAATAGTAAGCCTTATGGCCGGCAAAAATTCATATGAAAAAATAAGACCCGGCGGGCTTGCTGCTGTTGGTACAAGACTTGATCCGTTCCTTACAAAGGGAGATGCATTCACCGGAAGGGTATCTGGCGCCGTTGGAAAGGTCCCGGACATGACATTTTACCTGAGGATACAATCTAACCTTCTCAAGCGTGTTGTCGGATCAGATAAGGAGATGAATGTTGATCCTATAAAGCCAAAGGAAACACTAATGTTCACAGTTGCAACGGCCAATACTGTTGGATTGGTAAACACAGTTAAAAGCGATGAGATAGAGCTTACCCTGAAATATCCTGTTGCTGCCATTGAAGGCATGCGTATCGCCATCGGGCGCAGGATAATGAACAGATGGCGCCTTATAGGATACGGTACAATACTTGCAATACAATGAAATTTCTATTTCGTCTTCATTTCTATAAGCCTGAGGACAGGTATCAGTTTTCTTCTTAATTCGCATCCGAAATCAGTGAGGGCGTAGGTAACTATTCCGTTTTCACTGGTCTTTTTAATTATACCCGTGGAAATAAGATCCCTTATCCTCCGTGATATAATTGAGTTGCTGGATTCAGGAATGGATTTCCTTATGTCATTGAAATTTCCCCTTGTATTTTCGTTGCCGATCAAACTTATAAGGAGAATGGAATATTTTTTGCCCAGTACCCTCAGAACAGGTTCAGAGGGATCAATGCAGATCTGCGTTTCTCCATCAATAAGCATGCATGCATTGTTCCTGTTGATGTCTTCTGCCATGTTCACATCCTTGAATAAACAGATAATAGCCCCTAATAAGTATTTTTATGCCATGTAATCTAAACGAATCAGTATTATATAATTAGATAATTATATTATAAATGTACGGCCTCTCCCGTTATTACTGATTTTTATAGAATTCCGGCATCACTGTCGAAATACAGGTTTTTCTAAAGATGCAGGTGTCGGGATTTGGACCCGAGTCGAAAGCTTGGAAGGCTCTCGTGCTACCAGGCTACACCACACCTGCCTATGTCCGGTATATCTCTCAAAAATATAAAAGTTATGAGGAGGATGGGGGCGGAATAGAAAAGATGAGATCGTATGTAATGGTTGAGGTGAGATTTGATCCGTGGTATAATGTACTTCCCGTAACAGTTACATATCCAAAATCGTAATTGGCAGCGGAAGATATATTGAAGTAAAGATAATTATTGCTTAAATGCGATGATATCGGCGTGGATGGCTCACCGTTTAAGGAATACGTGACGGAATATGACGATATTCCGGAATAAGCAAACATGTACACACGGAATGAATCGGTCGTACCAAACGGAACCGAATACCTGCTTGAAGAGACAGATGGCGTTGTCCATGTCCCGTTTTGATATATCTGAAACCCTGATATCTCAGGGCCTGAAACGTGAGTCAATGGCGGGTTCAATACAAGAATCCAGAACACAAGCCATGTCAGAAAGAGTTCCCCAACCAGAAGTATCCTGTGTGTGGCCTTCCTTGAAAACTTTACTTTAAGAGCTGAAAGGATATGTTCAGAGAAAAGCAACACAACTATAATAAGCAGTATTGCAAAATACCAGTAACCTATAAGTTGCAGGTAACCTGAAGCTATTCCCACCAGAGCTGCTATTACAAAGACTATAACTATTGATTTAGCTCTTTCCTTTTCATTGTATATGAAATCTCTCTCGTTGAACTCCGGAATATTTACAAGGGGCTCCTCATCATCTTTAGGCATTTGTAGACCCTATTTTTACTTCATTAATGAATTTAACGCTCTTTCCGGATCCGTTGCCTTTACTATGCCTGAAGATATCAATATTCCAGCAGATCCCAGTTTTAATGCTTTTTCAACGTCATCCCCGTTCTTGATTCCAGCTCCGACCAGAACTTTTGATGAAGAACTTTCGGCTATTTTCACAATGTCAGATATCACTTCCGGTTTAGACGTCGATACGGATATGTCCCCTCCTATCAGTTCCTTAGGCTCATATGCAATGTACTCCGGTTCATATTTGATATAATTTCTGGCTTCATCAAGGGTCTCAATGCAGAGAACTATCTCAAAATCCATTTTTCTGGCCTTTTCAAGTATTTTTCTTATTTTCTCCTGAGGTACCCTGTTTTCTGAATGATTCAGCAAGGAACCGTGAATTCCATTTTCCAGAAGATTTTCCATTATAATTTTTCCTGTGTACGGGCCGCGATCGTATTCATCAACATGCTGCGCAAAGAACTCAAAACCAGCATATGATTTTTCCTTATAAAGATCAAGAAATGACGGTGATACGATCTTCCGGTATTCATTAGCATGTGCCTTCATTGCGGACATCAAAGTATCAAACCTTTTTCCTGTTGACTCGGCATAGTTTTTCATATTTACTATTATAGTTTTTGTAACCATGTTCGAATATTGCAAGGATGCTTTAAAAGTTATCAAAAGCTGGCCTTGCTCTTATTAAAGATGGATAAAATGGTTGCGAACAATACTGTTCATTAGAGTTTATGCGGTTTTATCACCACATCATGCCTTGCAAAATAGGCCTTAAGGGATCATCGTTTCCTTAATGAAATATGGAGGCGTTTTTGTGATAGATCGTTTATAATGGTATCCATCGATGACTTGCAGAAGATCGAATCGCATGGATAAGCCGTCGACATATTGAAAAAATGCGTCTGCGTGTATCTATAAGTTTATCTATAAAGGTAATAATTTATCCGCCTTTCAGGATTCAATCTTCGCCCTCAAGAACATAAAACTCTCCTATCATGGCCTTAACTTCATGTTCAGGTAAAGAGAATTTTCTCACCTTTATATCGCTTTCGAGAAGCATGAGCTCGGCAAGTTCATCAGGATAACCCTCAGCGTAGATTATTTCCTTCATCTGCGCGTTCATTATCATCTTGGAACATACAACACATGGATGTGTGGTAACGTAAATAACAGAATCCTTTATGCTCACCCCATGCACAGCAGCCTGAATTATGGCGTTCTGTTCAGCGTGCAGGCCACGACAGAGCTCGTGTCTTTCACCGGAAGGGATCTTTAAATCTTCCCGTATGCACCCCGTAACGTTACAATGGGCAGCATTTGTTGGCGGGCCGTTATAGCCGGTTGCAAGAACATTTTTATCCTTGACTATAACAGCTCCCACTTTCCTCCGCGTGCAGGTTGTTCTGGAAGCTGCAAGATAAGCCATTCTCATGAAATACTCATCCCATGAAGGTCTCTCTGACATGATTTATATATCAGAAACCAGCTTAAATAAGATTTGTAAAAAAAAGAGATACATGATTTAGCTAAGCAGCATAAAAAAAAGCTTTATTTAAAGTATGTATTGGAATGTATGGAAAATGAAAATAAAGAGTACTGCAGTATAGTAGATGATTATCTGCCATTCAATCACCCTTACTTCAGAGCCAGAAATGAAGTTGAGGCCTCTGAATCTTTTCTTGGACTTGCAATTGCTGAAGGGCTGAGAGTGAATGAGATAAGGGAATTTATTGACATGCTGGACACGCTTTATTCAGGAATCTTCGACAGCGAAATAAAACTTGATGAATTCAAGGAAAAGCGCCTGAAATTCACGGAAGAGGGCTGGTATGACCCCAAGGAAAAATGCAACAATGGTGACAGAAGAGCTATTATGCTGTTTCTTTCTCATTATCATCTGGAAAATGCTGTGAATGAACTCATGTTTCTTGAGGAGGATGAACGCTTTTCAGGGAAGATGAAAGAAAGCAACATAATATATATGAAAAAGCTGAGTGAGGCGATTGCCAGGGAGGCGCTTGGATACGTACGCATATGAACCGATTATTGAATTCTTTAGCTATTTGAGGATATACACATGGTAGTTATAGTCATGCATAGGCCTTTTTATTTGCACCTCAGGCCCTCTACCATCTAAACTGGTTTTCATAAGCGCTTTTCTAGTGCCTCTATATTGCATGTACTTTAAGGCACATTGACGTTTGCATTTTCCTTTTAAAGGCGAAATCCATCTCTATTCAATATTTCTAAGAAACATCATCCTGGAAGACCTGGCGGATTATGCATAAAAATCCTTTAAAATAGGGTGCATAACGGTACATAAAATGACGGATCCGCATGATGCATGCAAGATAAATCGCGTCTATTAATCTATTGCCCGCATCATAAAACAGGAAACTTAACAGGATAAACAAATCTGCGGGGTATTGTAATATTTATATCTTCAATAGAGGAGAGCATTTTTACAGCATTGTTAAACATCTCTATAGCCTTATCAAATGAGAGCATCTGATAGTGCACCATTGAAGCTGATAAAAGTATTAAACCCCGATAAAACTTCCTTTCATCCCCTTTAGAATGTTTCCATAAACTTTCCATAACCTCGTGGGCTTCCCAGTATTTTTCATCTGAAAAAAGTGCGGATACATTTCTCAGTATATCTTCTTTATCACGTGCTGCCAGCGATTCCTGAAGTCTTTCAGCGTCAAATTCCTCGACTTCCTTAACGCTTATGCTTTTTAATATCTCGTCTATGCATGCTTCGTTTTTTATATGTATATCAAGTTCTATGTCTCTGGTTCTGTACCTGAATATTGGCCGATCTATGCAGCTTAGTTTTTTGATATCATCCGGAGCAACATCTTTAGGGATATAAATTAGGTACCTTCGCATCAGTGAGACCTTTGAATCAAGCTTTATTCTTCAAAGATTCCTGACTGTTTATAAAATCTGTGTACGACTTAGGTTCCTTAACGTATCTCGGAAGTAGGGTTGTTTCCCTGTAGTAGTCTTCAAATAGCATCCTCGCCTCGTATTCTTTGAATATGCCTGTCTCTTTTATGTTCATTATGCTCTTATCAAGTTTTGCCTCACCTACAGGATGCATGCCTTTAATAGATCTCATAGCGTTAACTACGTCCATGAGTGAAAATTTCTTGATGCCACTGATATCGTAGGTGCCTTCCCTTCCCATGTTCTGCTTGACAACAGATATAACATCGTCAACATAAACTGGTGCCAGGTTTCCTCCAGGATACAGGTGGGTAATTGATAAAGAAAGCTTCTGAAGGCGGCCAGTTATATGATCACCATCCCCAAAAACATATGGAAGACGGAACACAAGACCGTTTTTAAATACGCGTGTATTGTCTTCCACAAGTCTCTTTGTTCTGAAAAAATCCAGTGGATATGAAGGCTGGTTGATCATGGAGAACGAGATTAATTTTTGATCTTTGTCATATTTTTTTATTGCCTCTACGATGTTCTTTATGCCGGTAAGAATAACATTCCTGTTTTCACTTTCTTCAACGCCCCATTTCTCAACAGCATAGACTATTGTATCGAACCCTTCAATGGATTCTAGAACATTTTCGTAGGATGTTACATCACCCTTCACCCACCTTGCTTTCTTGTTTTTGATATCTGCATTTTCCCTTGAAAAATAAACGATTTCCTCAGCATCAATGCTTTCAACAAGTTTTTTCCCAATGAATCCGGTTCCACCGAAAACTATGATTTTCACCGGTGAGTAACTTTTTTACCTATTAAAAAGTGATGTTGTATTTCATACCAGATGATCCGGAGAACCTAACTTTTGTTAAAGATAAAATTTAACAGATGTCAATGAAAAAAGTTCTTTTGGCCGCATTGTCATGACGATGACCATGCGTAAGAGAGGCAGTCGATCCATTACTTGGCCTGAGAGGCCGTCTTATAGATTGACTGCCCTTCGCCTCGACATAATACCCTGAAACAAGGGTGAACAGAAGGCTAGTCGAGTTTTCTCCGACTTTAAACTCTCACAAACCACAGGAGGTGGTCAATATCATAATGGGACTTGATGTACACCTACATGAGATTAACGGGGGATTCCATATGGAAATCGAATTCACTTCCAGGATAGTTCTTTATCATATCCAGCTCTTCCAGTGGAAGCTATGAACAGGATGAAGATAGTTCGAAAATAAGAAGTGAAGAGGTCCGTAAACATGGAAAAAAATATGGCGGAAATGATAATATACGTTGCAACTTTTCCATAGAAGAAGCAATAGAAATAAATACTGAAAAATAAAAAATTGTGGAAATTTATATTTAAAATAAAAATATTTTTAATAATCTATTCCTTTGCATTTCTTGTTTGTTCCGGAACTTTTACTGGTATCTTCTTTGACGCATCGCGTAGTTTGCCAAGTGTATTATCTTCAAACATTGATGTAATATCCTCCACTGATTTTCCCTTTGTTACAGGCATTATAAAGTAGAATATTGTCACCGCTATCAATGATAATATCCCAAATATTGCCATGGAATATCCTAATTTTATCGTTGAATCCATAACTGGGAATATTTCTATTATAGCAAAATTTGATATCCAGTCAATGAAAGCTATTAAAGATGCATACCTTCCCCTGAAATTGGTTGGAAAATATTCGCCTTGTATGATCCAGCCAGTTCCCCCGACTCCAAACGCAAAGAAGACAATAAATCCTGCAAAGCCTATTAAAAGGCCTATACTTACATGCAATAAATAAAGAACTGTTCCGAGGAAATCAAAAAATGCCATGCCACCGTATCCTAAAAGTGCCAGTGATCTTCTTCCAAATGAATCTATTAACTTGAATCCTATGTATGTTGCTGCAACATTTATTGCTGCCAGTATGGATGATGCTTCAACAGAGAATATTATTCCACCGACAGCAGAGCTTGAGGAAGATATCAGATGGAGTGAGCCTATTATAACCGGTCCATAATAGAATGGTATGTTTATTCCTGTTATCTGCTGAAACATCATAAACAGAGCAACGATCAAAAATGCCCTTTTTACTCCGGATGTCATCCCCTTTGTTTCCTTAGACTTCAAATAATCGTGTGTCTCCTTAAGTTCTTGTTCTGTTGCATCTATGCCAAATCTCTTTATTGCATCTATGGCCTTATCAAACTTCTCGTGCAGTATTAACCATCTTGGTGATTCAGGCATATATAACCTGAATCCCAGGCCGATAAGAGCAGGCACGGCTGCTAGAATCAAAAGAATTCTCCAGTCAATTGTATACGCCAGTCCAGGCGCAAGCGCGAAGGTAGCTATTCCAACAAGATATGCAGTAAGTATACCAACAGTTAAAACCCACTGCTGCATTATTGCAAGCTTACCTCTCTTTTCTTTAGGAGCGTATTCCGCTATGTATGAGGTTGCAATTGCAGAGTCTGCCCCTACAGCTATTCCTATCAGCGTTCTTGAAATCAACAGCATTGCGAGATCGATCGTCAAACCTGATAGTATCGCGCCTAAGGCGTATATTATTGCATCTGCTATCAGTAGATATTTCCTTCCATATTTATCGGAAAAAAATGCTGCTATTAATGCGCCTGCAGCTGCACCCAAAGAAGCCCCGGCTACAAGATACCCCTCAATAAACCCTTTTATGGCGGGATAAACGTGCTCAAGTACCGGCAACGCGCTGCCTATATTCGTAGTATCATAACCAAATAAAAACCCTCCAAGTGTAGCAAGGATTGTTACCGACCAATAGAAAGCCGTAGTATTTTTAGAATCCAGCTTGCTTAAAAGTTTGTTGCTTTCCTCCATTTGCTAATATCGTTACGTTATATATACGATTAATCGTTGGCCGGTATGTTTAAAGCTAGCCTGAGTATCATTGTCAGGTTTCTTTCCCGGGGATCAATTCCAGAACGATATGGCTGGAACGTCCCATGCGGGATCCTGTTTTCTTAGCTTTTTTATGGTTTATGGAATTTAACGTTTATAATCCTCCGCAACTCTTTTATTCCAAATGTTCAGGTACCTTCCTTAATATCACATAGCGCCGGATGGATCAATTTGCCAGGCCGTTTGTTATACTGATACAAATATCGATAACCAGTTTGAAAGACCTGTTTTTTGAGAAGGTTGCCAGTTATTATTTGTGTTTCAGACTTGAATCGTAATAGGCCAGGAATACAAGCTTTTTAGGCAGATTACCTGTATCATTCACTGTTAGGCTACCATTGAATAGTTTTGTTCTCCCGCTTATCTATTGATAGGCGCTCGAATTTTGAATCTCTCCCCTTTATGAAACCATTCAAGCACCATGCACAGCATATTATAAGTTGATCAGTATGCTGCGAATTTCGCCTACTTTTAGGGGAATTTTTGAAAATCGAATACCTTCGTTTGTATCTATTTTATTACAATCAATGCCCCGGTCATACTGTGTTTCTTCAAAATTTTAATCGTGCATTTATATTTGATTACCTGCATTAATATAGCTTTGTCAAAGAATTTGCCTGCCTATGATCTTCTTCTCTGTGAGGTATTGGCCAGTTCTTACAAATAAATAAAGACGACTGAAAGTATAATCATGTTAGATTTCAATGAAAAAGTTCCTTCGATTTCATTGTCATGACGATGGCTATGCGAACGGGAAAGGCGATCCATCTTTTACCTGACTTGCGAAATTGCTTTTCCGATCTTTTCAGTTCCGACTTTAAACTCTCACTGATGACTTGGAGTTAATAAGGATACTTATTGAAATGGACGAATCCCATGACATGGAATTGATCGATAACGGTAATGACTTGATGCAGAAAAATATCAGGATAACTTTGAAAAGAACAAGAGCTTAGTAAACGGCCAGTGATTTAGTGAAATATATGAACAGGACATGAATTGTTCAGGATGAAAGACTGAAAAGATCCAGAGGCCTACATTAATAAATAGGACAGGGGTTATTACATGGATATCATTGGGACTTTTTTCATTGAAGCAATTAACTATAATATAATGCAATGGTTGCATGCTGATCTTTCGGTTAAAATATTATATTTATATATATCCATACTTAGGACTGGGCGGTTACGAATTATGAATAATGTTAAATATTGTATAGCTATTCATTTTTGAAGTATATGCCTAAGACAGTAACGAACGTTAAACCGATGGATATTTTAAAGAGTTCAATTACAAAAAATGTCCTTATAGATGTTAAGGGTAACAGGGAATATTCTGGCATTCTTGAGGGATATGATGTTTATATGAATATTGTACTTCAGAATGCGAGTGAAATAATAAACAAAGAGAATAAGGGAGTTTATGATAGAATACTTGTACGCGGGGACAATGTCATATTTGTTTCTCCTTCAAAAGGTGATGTAAATGAGTAATGGAACAGCTGTAATGGGCAAAATAAATAATAAAAAAGTTCATATTAGATGCAGAAGATGTGGCAGGCATACATATAATGTAAAAGCCAAGAGGTGCTCACACTGTGGATTTCCAGCCCCAAGAATCAGATCTTATAGATGGGCAAAAGCCAAGTGAAGACTGCGCAGTAGTTGGGTTCAAGGGAAATTCCCCTGCATACTTTCCTATTCTCCTAGCTTTGCGTGCGCTCCAGCACAGGGGCCAGGAAAGTGCTGGCATGGCCATTTTTAACGGTGAAAAGATTGTCCTGAAGAAAGGGGTCGGGCTTGTTACAGAAGTATTTGACCCAAAACAGAGAGAACTTGATGGGACAACAGGCATCGGACATACAAGGTATTCAACTGCCGGATCAAAGAATGCCGGAAATGCTGGACCATTCCTTCTCAATTCCTCTATAGGGTTTGCATCAATATCGCATAATGGAGAGATAGTTAACGCGGATGCATTAAGGGAAGAGATGAAGATCCAGGGGATAACGTTTCAGACAAATTCCGATACAGAGGTTATGCTGGCTGAACTTGTGCGGGAAATATCAAAGTACGGCCTCAAAGGCGGCTTTGAGATGTCAATGAAAAAATTGAGGGGTGGATACGCCTGCGCTTTTTCCATAAATGACCGGTTATTTGCGATGCGTGATCCAAATGGAATACGCCCGCTTGTTATAGGGCGCAACCGGGATGGAATGATAATAGCATCTGAAACATGCGCTATAGATGTTCTTGAAGGCGAAGTCATAAGAGATGTGGAACCCGGTGAGATTTTAGAGATAAAGGACAACAAAATTGAAACTATAACAAAAATGCAGGCGGCAAATACTGCACATTGCATGTTCGAATATGTTTATTTTTCGAGGCCAGACAGCGTTCTGGACAGCATAAATGTTTATAATGCAAGAGTCAAGATGGGCATGGTTCTTGCAAAGGAGCATCCTGCTGATGCTGACATGGTTATTCCCGTACCTGATTCCGGAAGATCCCAGGCAATAGGGTTTTCCATGCAGTCGGGCCTGCCATATGCGGAGGGACTGATCAAAAACAGGTATTCAGAAAGGACTTTTATAATGCCCGATCAGAATGAAAGAAAAAAGGCTATACACCTGAAACTGAATCCAATTCGATCCGTTATAGAGAATAAGAGAATTGTACTTGTTGACGACAGCATAGTGCGTGGCAACACCATGAAATACATCGTATCACTGATGAAAAAGTACGGGGCCCGTGAAGTACATGTACGCATAGGATCTCCGCACATAATTGCTCCCTGCTATTTTGGTGTCGATATGAAAACAAAGGACCAGTTCATAGCCAGGGGAAAGACGGATGAAGAGTTAAATAAAGAAATAGGTTCTGATTCCCTGGCGTTTCTTTCCATTGATGGCCTTAAGCAGGCAATAGACATGCCGGGAAACAGCCTTTGCATTGGCTGCCTTACAGGGACTTACCCTGTGGATGTGAGCAAATACATCATACCGGACATCACTTCTTTCTAGACTGTATTGCTTCGTCTATAATTTTTTTGAATTTTTGTGTGTCTACCGTTGATGAAAAATAATCTGCCCTGATTGCTATTGCCACCTTGTTTGCTATCATTCTTGCGATCTTTCCCCGCATGGATGGCCTTAGCGACGCAAGCCCGGGATATTTGAAGATAACTCCATATTTTGGCGGTTTCTTACCCTTTTCTATGTGGAGAAAAAGTGCTTTCTCTGCGCCAAGCAGCTGTATTGAACTTGATGGGTATGAAACAAGCCTCTTCATGCTTTTTGCCTTTACAAGCAGCTCGGTTGAGAGCTTATCACCGATAAGTGAAGCTGTATTTGGCATCAGTTTATGAACGCGGTTTTCTATTTCATCTTCAAGCTTATCCCTGAATTCACAGAGGGATATTCCCTCCGCAAAAACATCACGGATCGCACCTGAATCTGAATAAGACCTGAAAAATATGCACGGATCGGCATTCCTGTTCAGGTCATAGAGGAGGGCGAATACCCTGATTTTTTCATAATATGTGTTTATCATCTCATCAAGGGATTCACGCAATGCGGCCAGTTTAATGATCACCTGGTCTTCTGTGAATTCCTCTTTTATTCTCGTTTTTCCGTAGGCTATTAGCATTTCTCTTAGGTCTGGTATTTTCCCCTCCCCTGATATTTCTGGCGTATTTCCCTGCCTCATTTCGTTGAAAATTTCTATGTAATTCGTGTCCAGGTTCTGGAACAGTCTTTTCCCCTTTCCGTACCACATTATTTTCTCCATTCTGATCACCAACGATGATTCTGTCAAAATCCACCACTTTAGAGATAATATTGCTGGAATCGCACATGGCCTTCCCGGTTCCTAGGACCTCGTTATTTTCGGAAAGGACGCAGACACGATCTCCCTTTATGAACGACCCGATAATGGCTTTAACGCCACCCGCATAAAGGTCCGAACCGTGCGATATATTTTTTATTGAACTTTTTTTGGCTATGATTTTTGGATAATCGCGGAAAAGGTATGAAATATCAAGAATGAAGGATCTCAGTATCCTGTCATTTCCACTCTTTGCTATTTCAACTGCGGCAGTCAGATCCTGAAGTGTTATGGCCTTGTCCTCTCCGAAAGGCCCCGTCATGGTTCTACGGAGATCCACCATCTGGGCACCGACTCCGGAAACGTATCCAATATCCGTGCATAGAGTCCTGATATAAGTTCCAGATTCGCACCTTACCCTGAAAAGCACCAGGCGATCCTTCTTTTCAATGAGCTGTATATCGTATATTTCCCTTATCCTTATATCCCTTACAACCGCCGATCTTACCGGCGGGAGCTGGTAAATTTTACCGGTAAAAATCCGGAAGACTTCCCTGACTTTTTCCTCGTCTATATCAGCATAAAAGCGCATTACACACACGTATTCTTTCGGGCTTTCATGGGCCACTTCTATGAGTTTTGCAGCCCTTCCAATTGCCATCACAAGTACGCCGGTAACATTTGGATCCAGGGTCCCGATATGCCCGATTCTATCGGTGCCTAAGAGCTGCTTGACCCAGTAATCCACCTGGTGGCTTGTGGGGCCCTGTGGCTTATCCAGTACTATGAATCCGTCCATAATCATATATAATGCCTGCAATTTCTTCAGGATTAAGAAACTCTGTGTTTATTACAATATCGTATATGGATTTATCATCCATGTCAAAACCATAGAGGTCTATGTATCTCTTTCTTTCAGAATTTTCACGCTTCTCCAAAAGATAGGCGGATTCTTTGATACCGATGTTTTCCCTGTTTGAAAACCTGAGAATCCTCGTGTAGTAGGTTGCGTATAAGTAAACCTTAATGGCCCTGATTGAGCTGTATTTGCATATCCATCCCGAGAGTCTTGATTCCACAATTATATTGTCGTTGCTTTTAAGAAATTCCTCTTCTGTCCGGTCAGTTTCGTAATCCATTTCAGGATGATCTTCTGCATAAAGATTGAATTCCTCTATGCTCATCCCTTTCTTCTTCGCCGTTTCCCTGAAAAATTCACCGCCAGAATACACACGGTACCCTGTGATCTTTGAAAGTTTATCGCTCACAGTGGATTTCCCGGATCCTATAGGACCGCTGACAGCGTACCTCATGAAGTGTGCTCTCTTTCGATTTTCTTAAGCCTGAAGGTGAAGTCGACGTATTTCATTATCATGGTTATGAAGTAGGAAACGACTATTTCTGTCAGGAAATACATGAAGATCCAGTAGGGCATGACCCAGAAGTGGGCGGTTGAAATATTTATATTATAATCCCATGGAAAAGCAATGTAATTGTACGGCAGTTTTCCGACAAAAACGAAAAGCCAGGCATAAAAGAGTATTGTGAGAACGCTTATAACCAGGAGCGGCTTCATTGTATTCATTGAGAGCTGGTACTGGTCCATTGACATCTGCATCCTCATGCTGTTGAGCTTGTTTATCTTTTTCATGTCGTGGTTCCTGTAGGCTTCCCGGATCACATCATTGAACGCTTTCATGGTGTTCTGCATCTTGCCCATTTTGACCCAGTCAGTGAAGAAATACCTTGGTATTGAAAGGATAACACCTATTATTATACCTGTGATTATTATTGTAAGTATCGGGTATTTGTAGTCAAAACCAAATGAGGGGAGAAATACAAGGTTCAGAAAGCCACCGACAGCGTTCCTTGAAGTTGGCGTTATTATTATGAAAAGGCTTCCCAGCATTATGAACATGTAAATCATCTGGAAAGTCATCATCTTCTTCATGGCTTCCTGCTGATCCTTTGATTGCATCATTCTGTTTTCAGTCACTGGACAACACCTTCACTATTCTTTCTGCAGCATCCTCTGGCTTTCCCTCCTCGTTTTTCACGAAGAAAACCGTTGCACCGGTGAATATGGAGTAAGCTGCAGAAAAGTATCTGTTCATCCGCTGGTGTTCATCTATTTCGTCCTCGGATTCCTCGTCCCTTTTTCTCGTCGGATCGTTGTTGCGCCTTTTCCTTATTATAGCCGGGCTGGCTTCAATTATCACAAATATGGACGCTTTCAGTTCTCTCAGCACCCATTCTGGCAGGCCAGGGAGGTATCCCTTCGGTGTCTTTATAGACATATGCGTATCTATAATTATATTGTCCATCGCACCGATCTTCCTTGCTGCTAGCCTCTGGAGATCAACCTGCGTTTCCGGTGAAAGTTTTCGCATATCATCCCTATCTGATGCAAGCTTTTTATCCTTCGCAATTTCAAACATTACCGTCCCGTAATTGACTATGGTGTATCCTGAACGTTTGGATACTATATCAAGCACCGTAGTCTTACCCACGCCTGCAACTCCAGTTATCACTGACCTCATTTAACCACCCACAAAGAACTGCCTGATCACAGGATGCATTTCCATCAACTGCTCACGGCCCATTGCCTCATAGAACTGAATTATTATTCCTACAGCAAGAAGCAGACCAGTTCCGCTTGTCTCTCCCACTGTGCCGATCAGGTTTGCGCCTGCAGCAAGCAGACCTACGACAGCACCACTGAATATGGTTATAGCCGGTATATATTTTTTCAGAACGCGTTCCATAACCCTCGGATCCCTTCTGAATCCGGGTATCTGCATTCCGCTTGACTGTATCTGCTTTGCTACTGCTGAAGCTCCCATATTCGTAGTTTCGATCCAGAATATTGCAAATATAACGCTAAAGCCGACCATGAAACCGACAAACGCTATTATGTGTATAGCTTCCTCAAGGGGTGTATGTCCCAGGAGTACGGTCTGGTAAGCCGCTGGTTGTAGTATGGGGAACAGCCATTCCGAAAGGCCGTTTGGTGAGAACAGGTAATACGCTAAACCTCCGGTCGGCGTAGTTGCCGAAATGCCCAGCGCAGTTGCTGCAGCAGTCGTAGGATACGAACCGAGTAGAGGATTATGGCCTAAAAGCGGTACTTTGCTAAGTACCGGACTACTCCAGAACAGCAGTGTCCACATGGAAACATTGGCCAGCAAAGCTGTTGCAAGTATCACAGGTATATTGGATGCATAGAGAAGCTGCAGCGGATAACGTCCCCTGGCCCCGCGCACCCTTTCGTGGGAAATAGGCAGCTCGATCTTGCTGCTCTGGAAGTAGGCAACAAGGAAGAATATTAGAAGTGTTCCTAGAACCGCTATCATAGGGTTCGGTGGCGCAAAGAGTATCTGGACTATCCCGTTTGAAAGCAGATAACCTGAAGAGGAGTGCGCAATTATGTAAAACATTTTAGGAAACGCCCCTGCCGGTGGGTTTGTGAGTGAATATGCAAGCGTATTCTGAAGCGGTATCCAGTTGAATGCGCCTATGAAAAGCTGCTCTGAAACATCTGCTGCAATGAAGAGTGATATACCTGATCCTATACCGTACTTTGAAACAACCTCATCCAGAAGGAACACAAGGTATGACCCAAAGAACAGCTGCAGGATTATAATTGTCTGGGAAAGAAACATACCGTATCCGGGCAGCACCGAATTAATGGAAGCGACAAATCCCGCATCCGGAACAAGGTAACCAAATGCCTGGGGTATCGCTTCAACGAATATCATTATAATTACAAGAAGCTTCTGGACACCCTGGTATATGGCCTTATCCTCGGAGTTTTGAAGATCAAGGTTGAATATCTTGGCACCAACAAACAGCTGCATTACTATACTTGCGGTAACTATAGGCCCTATTCCCAGATCCATCAAGGATCCGGATGCGCCTGCAAATATTTCCCTGAACGATGCAAAAACATCTATAGTGGACGCTGTGTTCAGGCCATAAACGTATATGTTTGTCAGCGCGAAGTAAAGAATTACTGTTATGGACGTCCATAACATTTTGTATTTAAATTCAACGTGACCTTTTGGTTTTTTAACCGCAGGAAGTTTAGCAGTGAGGTTTTCAAGACCGTAGAGCTTGCTTTTCTTTGGGCCCTTATAACTCATCACCAGATACGCAATATAAAAAAGCGGAGCTATAATCAGTGATGCTATTGTTAACTTTATGGCACCTAGATGATCAAAGTACCAGAAAGCTGCGACCACGATCGCGAAAACCACGATCAAAGGGAGTGCTACGGATTTATTCCTCTCTATCGTTGCCATTTTCTATCTTAGCACCTATAGTTGAAAGCTTATTTATTGCTTTTTCGGTTGCCTTATCGATGATAATTGTTGCCTTGACATTGAATTTTCCGCTTCCGAGGAGCTTATCGTAGCCAGCCCTCTTAAGATCTATTACGACCGATCCTCCTTCTTCAGTAATAAAACCGTCATTCCTGAGGTTATCGAATATATTGGTTATTTCCCCAAGATTTATAGGCACTTCCGGCTTTGAAACGTGGTGACTTGTGAAACCGTGCACACCGAAATGGAGCGGATCATTTTTCATCAGCCATACCCATTTATGCTTTCCAAGGCCCGCGTTTCCGTTACCGCCTTTCTTTCCTTTGCCCCTTCCGGCCTTCATTCCACGGCCGTAGTGGCCTCCCCTTAATTTTTTAGTTCTCGTGTTCACCATTCAGATCACTTCCAGGTATAATCATTCTTCTTATAAGGGAATTAATGGCCTTTCCACGGTAACCGGATGATCCGCCAGCGTTATACGGTATCTTGATTGCCTCATACCCCTTGTATGGCGGGTTCAGCCTTATTACCGGAACAACGTCCTTGACATCCTTGAATTTAAGTTTTCCATCCATGAGTGCCTGTGCCATTTCCTTATAGCTTGAAAAACCGGTTTTTTCTTTAAGCTCTTCCTCTGTAAGCCTCTTCCTTCCCCTGAAAAGGCATCTATTCTTTAAAAGAATTTCGAGAGTATCGGCATCTATTTCTCCCCACGTAATGTAGTCTTTGACCTTCTGAAGCATGCCCCTTATGACGTCGTTATCATCGGCAAGGACAAGATGATTTATCCTGTTCAGCCTGAGAAGCTCCGCTGTCCTGTTTATGTCTGCCTTTACTCCGGTGTCTCCTCTAATACGAATTATTGCTAGCATTTATAACACTTCCTGAATATATCGGGGTTGACAATATTATGCTCGGATTTATCCTGACCTTGGATGTTTCCCTTAGCGCATTATAAACCGCAAGAGCATAGTTGACCGTTGTTTTTGTATGCCCCGCAGCAAATCCCCATGCATCTTCAATTCCACCCATTCTCAATATCGTCTTGGCAACGTTTCCTACGGCTAGGCCAACTCCCCTTGGGGCCGGTTTGAGTGTTATCTCCACAGATCCTGATTTTCCCGTAACCAGGAACGGTAGCGTGTGTGCCCTTCCGCATCCGCATTCCCATGAACCACAGCCCCTCTTTATCTCAATTATTTTAAGTTTGGCCTGTATAAGTGCCTTTCTTATGGCAGGTGATGCCTCCTTTGATCTTCCTATGCCAATTCCGACGTACCCGTCCTCATTACCAACAACCACTGTTATAGAGTACGTCATTCTGCGACCTGAATCAGTCATTCTTTGAGCTCTCTTAATGTTAATAACTTCATCCTTTATGTTTGGAATCAGAAAATCAACAATTTCGTATTCCTTTAAGGGAAGTTTCGTTTTTAAGGCTTCTGACATGGTTTTTATCTGTCCGGAAGCAACAAGCCTCCCCAGCTCGGTTTTTGGAACCCATTCATCGCTCATGCTTTTTCCTCCACTTTCTTGAATTTCTTTAAAGCGTCCTTTAGTTTAATCGGATTTTTAAGATGTTTTCCCTCAAGCCGATCATTTGAAGGGAATATATCTTCGCCGTGATTTATATCTATACCGGAATCTACAATACCTTTCAGGCATGCAGCTATTCTTCCACCAGGAATGAAGTTGAATCTGCCGGTATCGAGCACCACATAGTCAATGTCCCTGTTATGTGCTTCAATTCCAGTCGCGTATCCAACTAAATAACATATCTGCATGTTGTTTCCTCTTGCCTTTATCCCATAATTTTCCAGGGATTTATCGGTAACTGTTAATAGAACGTGATCGCCATTCTCTCCATATTCTATAATCTGCCCTATCACACCTTTGTTCGTAACCCTTACAACGAACCTCTTCTCGCCGGACTTGAGAAGCTTAAGCCTCTTTGAATAATCTGTCAACCCATATTTCTTTCTTTTGAATACCATTTCACTCACCCATCAATCCGGCCGATTTTATATGTGAAACAAGCTGCGAACGTGATCTTATGTTTCCGCTTTTTATAAGCCTGTAATACTTCCTGTAGGCTTCATCATTTATTTTACCGCTTTCCTTCAGTTCCCTGAGTTCAGATCTCAAGGCCCTTATGGTCTTTACCCATCTGCTTTTCCTTGGAAACCTTGCGTTTCTTGTTCCTTTTAAGGATCCCGGCCCTCTCCTTCTATCCTTTGAAATCTGTTTTATCCTTGATTTAAGCCTTCCGTTTGATATTCCCTTTTTTTGCTTTATTTTTATTATACCCTGATCCATCAGGGCAGCGACATCAGACCTGGTTGCTGCATCCGCTACCTTATCAATATTGTTTGTATCTATGTATACCCTTGAAATGCCAACTTTCCTGGTATCTGAAACTATTCTTTTTACGCTCTGTGTTTTCATCAGACATCATCCCTAATTTAGAAGCTTAATATTAAGCTCTTCTGCTTTTTTTGAAATATCTTCTCTTTTCTTCTTCCCAACCGAGGAAGCTATTCTTGCTGCCTGCCTCTTGGGATCTATCTTTTCCAGATCGCTGACGTTATGTACCAGGACTTCGTAATAGCCGGAAGGATGCATGCCTCTTACAGCAGCTGGGGACCTGTATCCAGCATCCACAACAGGTGGTCTTCTCTTCAGGTGCTCTCTCTGCTTTGAATGCTTTCCTCTGGGTTTTCTCCAGGCATCTCCAAGCTTTTTGTATCTAAACCATTCCTGCCTGTGAAATTCTACTCTCTTCCTGGATTCTTCATTTTTTATCTTCAATAGCCTTCTTTCTTCCTGATCAAGATTCTGATTCATTGCTTTTCACCTTCAGATATAAGATAAATGCCATCCTGGAATACCCTGTCATCAAAGCCTTTGATCTTCGTTGCCCTTTCTATGTTGGCGACAGTTTCTGATACGTCTTTTTTAGATATGCCTGAAACGATAACGCGATCTGCCTTTACGGCGACACTGGTTTCACCTATTATTTTTGCTACCCTTGCTGATCGCTCACCGAAGAAATTCTCTATTACAACATTTTTCCCCTTAACCGAAACCCTCATAGGAAAATGCGAATAATCGATTTTCATCTCGTACTCGAAACCCTTTGTAATGCCAGTTATCATATTTTTCAATTCTGAAGCCCATGTGCCTATTATGCCCCGCTCCCTTGAATTGTTTTTGCTCTGGCTTATAACTGCCTTGTTATCGCTGATATCTATTCTCACATAGTTATCAGCAAATTTTTTTTCTATTTTTTTATCCTTGTATGTGAATGTAATTGTATTCCCATCCACCTTCACATTCACATCCTTCGGGATTTCTACAGACACAGCCTCATTCCATTTTATCATGTTCATTCACCTCAGTAAACGTAAGCAAGCAGTTTACCGCCAACACCGCTTTTTCTGGCTTCTAAGTTGCTCATAACTCCTTTAGTGGTTGTAAGTATAAGTATGCCGAAGTCTTCTGCCGGGAGATATCTCGATTCGTAATCTTCCATGCTGTCTATTTTAACGGGAAATCTTGGTTTTATAACACCGCAGTTGTTTATTGTCGTGCCCAGGATTATCTTGAATTTTCCGCCACGGTTTTCGTCTATGACTTCGAAACTTTTTATGTAGTTGTAGTCCTGCATTACTTTCAGCACCTTCCCAATCAGCTTAGCTGCTGGTTCCGTTATTATTTCACGCTGTCCAAGTTTCGATGCGTTTTTTATCGTATTTATAACATCATTTAAAGTATCACTTTTCGTAAATATCACCTCAGCTGTACTTTTCAAAGCCAAGCTGCTTGGCTGTTTCCCTGAAGCACTGCCTGCACATATGAAGCCCGTATTTTCTTACCAGGCCTCTCTTCCTTCCACATCTCACGCATCCGTCAATATGACCATACTTCTTTTTTGGTTGTAATTTAAACTGAGACACACATGTCACCTCACGATAGTAACGTTGAAGTTCTTCTGAAGAAAATCGATTGCTTCTTCCTTCTTTACCATTATTTTGTTTGGAACGTTTGATCTTTTGATCCTTCTCCTCGAAATCCTGTATCCTCCGCGCCTCTTCAGGACTATTGCAACGTCCATCCCAAATATCCCTATGTCCGGATCATATTTCATGCCTTTGAAATCGGTATGATCCGATATCCCGAAGTATGCGTTTCCAGCCCTATCAAATGAATATTCCGGTATCTTGTAATCCTTAACGAAGAGGGCTTTCTTAAGGAATTCTTCGGCATCTTTTCGCCTGAGAGTTACCTTAACTCCAATTGGAAGTCCCTTCCTGATATTGAAGTCCCTGACCGATTTCCTCGCAACTGTATTGGTAGGTTTGTGGCCCGTTAACATTTTTAGAACCTGTGAAGCTTTATTTAACCGATCACCGGCCTGCCCCACTCCGATATTAACCACAACTTTGTCGATTCCTATTTCTTCCATTTCGTTCATTTGGCCACCTCTTCCTGATTCAGATTAAACGTGTAGCGCTGGTTTCCTATAACAAAAACATGGTCCTTTATGGTGCTGAAACCCTCTTCGAAGTGTACAAGATTTGATGAAGATGATGATTTAACCTCTATCTTGCTTATGGTTGCAACTGTGCCGACATGTGATCCTCCAGTTATAAAGGCCTTGCTCCCGGGCTGGAACTTTATAACGTTCTGGACCTCCATTTCTGGCATTTTTGATATAAGCACATCTCCGACCGTGTAGTCCTTATTATCAGTTATCAGTACCCTCCCATCGTGAAAACCTAGCTGAATTTTATTTCCCGGTGCTATTGTCTTATTTTTGATTTTAAGCGGTTTTAAATCCGACCTTTCCGCAGCTTCAGGCAAAATAACAAGAGCACCCTGATCATTGTAAAGGACACGGTAGAACCTGCCGCTGATTTCAAGCACGTCCATGAATCCAATCGCAAACCGCCTGTCTTTTACAACCTTTCCATCAACTTTAACAAGGCCGTTCACAAGAATTCTTGTACATTCCCTCTCCTTATCAGAAATCCTCAAATAATCCCTTATCGCACTGAGTATGGTTATAGACTGGTCCTTCCCGTATCTCCCGGCACTTGGCGTTGGGGCCCAGAAGAAAGTCTTTCTCGGGATCTTTACTACTCTGGGAACCATAAGTCTTTTTGTTTTATTAATCATAGATCATCATCCTCTTTCTTGTTTTCCTCTGGTTTCTCCTCCAGCTCAGGAATCTCCTCATCTTTACTTTCAGTCTCTTCCTTTTCCTTTACCGGTTCCTCTTTCTTCTCTGCCACCGGTTCAGGTATGTCCGTTACCGTTATATGCTTTAGAGCTGCCAGACTCTTTATTTTTTCTACACGCTCATTTTTGGAAAGATCAAGATGCGTTATCTGAAGGTTGGAAGGATTAATACCGAGTGCTTTTTGTTTTCCATCCGTTTTAGCTATAGTTATCCCTTCAATAATAACACGGTTTTCTTTATGGTCAACATCAGCCACTTTTCCTCCGCCATTCTTGTTGCTTCCCGCAATAATTTTTACTACATCACCCTTTACCACGGGAAATGACCGTATACCGTATTTTTTCCGCAATTCTTTGCTCAGTGATACATATATTTTAGTATTCAATCAAACCACCAGTTTTAAACTATTATAGATGCAATCGCAGCTATTCTTGGCCATCTTTCGGCAGCTTCCCTTGCCACCGGCCCCTTAATTTCTGATCCCCTGACTTCTCCCTCCGGGGTGACCAGGACTGCGGCGTTGTCCTCGAATTCCACCATCGTACCGTCAGGCCTTCTGTACGGGCGTTTCTGCCTTATTACAACCGCATAAACAACCTTTGCCCGCATTTCGGGTGAACCCTTCTTTACGCTTGCTATGAACATATCACCTATTCCAGCAGCCGGGATTCTATTTGCCGCCCCGTGATATGCCTTGACATCTATAAGGCTGATCATCCTGGCACCTGTATTATCTGCACAGTTTATATGAGCACCAAGAGGCAGCCCCCTGATTTGATTGCCTGCAATTCCTTTCATTGCTTCACCTTTTCAACAACTACAAATGAAATGGTCTTTGCAAGTTTCCTGCATTCTGCGAATTTTACAGTGTCACCTATGCCCAGTTCTATACAGTCCGGGACATGGACATGATATTTTTTGATCTTTGTAATCTTCCTTTCATATTTTGGCAAATAATCCTGGTATTCTCTAGTTATCACGGCGCTTCTGGTCATGGAGGTTGATACTATTTTTCCTACAAGTATCTGCCCTCTTACCGAAAGATGGCCGTGAAACGGGCATTTTTCATCAGAGCATTCCTTTTCAGGTGCCTTTACATCAATTCCTATGTTTTTTGCTGTCATTACTTTCAACTCCAAGCTTTTTCAATATACGCCTGTATTCCTTCAGCCTGTCTTCAGGCCTGAACAATATTAATGAACCGTCAATTATATTCTTCCCATCTATCACAAATTTCCTGTGATATTTTGGAATTTTTTTAATATATCCATTCACATCTATTATAATCATATTCCTTGTTTCATCGGCAACATGACCCTTAATATTTTTCTCGTCCCTGTTAGGGGTTTCGTAAACCGCTATTTCATGTCCTATGAATTCGTCAATGTATATCATAACTGTACTTCCGTTTTGAAACCCATATCCTCAAGGTATTTTTTCACTTCCTGCCGGTGATCTCCCTGAAGTTCTATGATGCTGCCATCCTTAACAGTACCACCGGATGCAACTTTCTTTTTAAGTTCCTTTGCGATCTTATCCACATCTTCGGCTTTAGGGTCTATTCCCTCGATCACGGTAACGAATTTACCATACCTTCTTTTATCCACCACGATTTTAACGGTTTGTGATTCTCTGCCGAATCCTTCCCAAGGCTGTAATTCCTTGGGCATTCCCGTAAAATTTTTGTCTTTCATTATTTTTTATCCTCCCTCTCTACTGTCAGTATTCTGGCTATCTGTCTTCTCACTGCTCTTATTTTTCCCGGGCTAGGCGATGAACCCCCCATAGAAATAAGAGCTCTTTCATGAAGCAGACTTTCCCTGAGTTTCCTCAGGGTTTCCTGCCTCTCTTCCTTGCTCATCTGGCGTACCTGTTTTGCTTTCATCTCCATTTATTTCACCTCCTGATATACCTTGTAAACTGAATACATCCGGCAATCTGTAATTTGGATTCAATATTTTTACAGTGATACCGAGTATACCTACCTTTAATTTGGCTGTGGAGAAACCGGTAAGCATTCCCCTGCTGCCAGGTTCTCCCGAATATTTAACATTGCCATATATGAATTTCTGGTATCTTGCCCTCTCACCGGAAATCTTTCCTGATATCCTTATATATACACCCTTAGCGCCAGCATCGATAGTTCTTTTAAGCGTTGTATTTCCGGCCTTTCTGTAGGACCATCCCTTTTCTAGAGACAGAGCTATCTTTTTTGATATAACTGTTGGATTGAGATCCGGGTCCTTAACATCCTTGACTTCAATCTGCGGCGTTTCTATACCGTATTTTCTTTCAAGTGTATCGGTTATTTCCTGAACTTTTGCACCCTTTCTTCCAATTACAAGGCCAGGCCTGTTTACATACAAAGTAATGTTAGTACCAAAGGGTGTTCTCTTCATGGTCATTTTTCCAAAGCCGGCACTCTCCGTTTCTTTTGTGACGTATTCGTATACAAGCATCCTTTTTACAGCCTCGTTTATGAATTTTCTCTCCTTCATGATTCCACCTCTGATACTATTATCTCGACGTTTATGAGATCCTTGAAGTTAGCACCGGCCCTTCCGTATGCTTTTGGCGTGAATTTTTTAATCATGCGGCCTTTATTTGCGGCTATATGCCTTATCACAAGATTGTCTGCATCCATTGACTTAAATTCAGCGTTTCCTTCGACATTTTCAAGAAGTTTCATAAATGCTTTTGCTGCCTTAACCGGGTATCTGCCTGGACCCATGCCCTTCCTGTGCGAAACGGAATCCATATATCTGAAATATGGTATAGCATATGTCTTGGCAATGACCTTCTCGAGTATTTCCTTGGCATCACTTAATTTTTTGTTTCTAAGATGGTGGGCGATATTAACCGCGTCCTTAAGTGAAATATCTTCTTCGACCAGCCTCGCCCTGGCAGTGTTTCCCTCAATCTGTGTTGAATATCCTTTCATATGATCACTTCAGCGGCATAAACTTGGATGAACGTGTTGCACCAACACCTGGACCAGAATGTTTCACTTCTTTTCTTGTCATTATAAACTCACCGATATAATGACCTATCATTTCCGGCTTAAGTTCGAACTTTTGATAACTGTTGCCGTTGTATACTTCCACTATCTTCCCCACGTAATTCGGCAGTATGATAACATCCCTTACGTGGGTTTTAATGTCATCTTCATCACTCATCAATCGTTCTATGAGTTTCTTCTGATCGTGATTCATCTCACGACTGAGAGTACGCCTGGCTCTTGCTGGAAGTATCTTTATGAGATCATCCATACTCATTTTTTGAAGTTCCTCAAGATCATAACCCTTGTAACTGAATTCCTTGGATCTTCCAAGTACGATCTTCCTAGATTTTCTGGCTTTCCTTTTAATTGATTTTACAGATCCCTGCTTATTTACTACCATTTACCTTCCTCCTTTTTGGTGATAGCCTTCCAACCTTTCTGCCCGGTGGTGCGTTTCTACCAACTGTGCTTGGTCTGCCAACGTGCTGGTGGTTTCCTCCACCATGCGGGTGGTTTACCGCATTCATCGCAACACCTCTGACACTGTAAGGTCTCTGGGCTTTGCTCTGCAAATAATGAACATGCGTTCCAGCTTTTAACACTGGTGAATCCTTTAGCCCGCTGCCTGCCACAACTCCCACCGTTGCCTTGCATCTCGGATCAAAGTCCCTCATTGAACCTGATGGAAGCTTAAGTGTAACCTTTGAACTGTGACTTACGATAAGTGCGAAGTTGCCTGCACTTCTACAGAATTTTCCACCATCCCCGGGGTAGCTTTCTATGTTATAAACGACGCTTCCGTCCGGGATATTTGCCAGAACTGTGGTATTGCCCTTTTCCAGAGTGGATTCCGGACCTGCCTGTATTTCCTGGCCTACGTGTGCCCCTAGAAAAGCAAGCTGATAACTTTTCCTGCCGGTGGTGTCCTGCACTTCCAGAAGCGGGGAATTCCTTCCAGGAGCCTGAATGATATCAAGGATCTTGTATGATCCTTCTGGAGGAGTACGTACTTCCGCCACGTGGCGGTGACTCGGACTCCTGTATTCAAGTCCACCCTTTCCTCTTCTTCTTGGTATAATTCTCTTACCCATTATTTCACCTCAGAATACCCCTATCCTTTCTGCGATTTCTTCAGCAGAATATTCTTTGGAAAGCTTTACTATTGCTTTCTTTCCTTTCTTGGTGATCATTATGTTTATGCTTTCCACTTTAACGGAAAACCTTTCCTCTACCTCTTTTTTTATCTCATCCTTTTTCGCTTTTCTGTCCACTATAAGAGTCAGCTTGTTTTCCTTTTCAGCAAGAAGAGCGCTCTTTTCAGTTGACAGGGGAGATATTATTATTTCCATTCAATCCACCTCAGTCATAGTTTGCAGTGCGCTTTTAGTGTATATAGTCAGGCGGCCACCGTTTCCTCCTGGTGCAAGCTTTTTAAGGCTTAACGAGTCCGGGGATGCTGTATCGACTCCTGGAAGCGATTTAAATGCTGAAAGGTCATCCTTATTGGCACTCACTATTAACACGCTTTTCGGCATTTTGTATCTTCTTCCCCTCATCTTTCCGCGTCCAGCCCTTATGTGCTTTCCTTCCTTTGCCCTGAGTATATCGTCATAGATACCAAGCGCTTTCATAAGGGAAATAGCATCCTTTGTCTTCTTGATATTGCTTATGCTATCTTCAACGACTATTGGAAGCACTGTCTCTGAATTTATTTTATGACCTCTTTCCTGGACTGCCTTAACTGAAGCCGTGAGCGCAATTGCGGAGAATCTTGCTATCTTCCTTTCTTTCTCATTTATTTTAACGTACATATTTTTAGTCGATCTTGGAGAATGCGCGCTCTTTCCACCAACAGCACTTGATATTCCAACAACTCTTGATCCCCCGGAAAGCCTGGGCATTCTTGAGATGCCGAGACCGGGTTTGGTTGTATGCCCAACCCTGCGAGTTCCTGCCAGTGGAGAAGATCCATATTTCTGCCTCATCGAAAGCGTTATGGCTCTGTAGGCTCTTGAGATTATATCCGGCCTGGCCTCAGTTTCAAAGACCTTTGGCAGATCTATGTCCCCGACTTTTTCTCCTGCATTTGAATAAACTGGTACTTTCGTTTTTAGTCACCCTGCTTTGATTCTAAAGATACATAATCTATCTTTATATTCTCTACATCTGCACTTTTCTGCCTAGCTGGATCCCTAAACTTTATCATCCTTTTTACTGCACCGGGTATCGAACCAAACAGAAGCACATAATCATTCCTTACAAAACCGTAGTGCAGAAACCCACCACGAACATTTATAGAATCGACCTCATCACTCTTTCCGTATTTCAGTATGCGAACGTTGCTGATTGTTCTCTGCTGGTACCCCATCTGACCTGCCTGTGGGACAGTATTTCTCACCCAGTCAGGATGCCATGGGCCAAGCGTTCCTATCATTCTTCTGTGCTTTCTGTTTTTTCTCGGAAGCAGTTTGATCCCGAACCTTTTAACATGACCCGTGAAGCCCTTTCCCTTTGTAACGGATATTGTATCTACAAATTTACCTGGCTTCCCAAATTCTTCGAATGATATAGATTTTCCAAGCTTTGAAGCAGCGAATTCATATCTTTCCTTTTCATCGCTACCGCCGCCGACTTTTATCTCAAAAATTTCAGGAGTTTTTGAAGGAATTCCCGTTACTGTTTCAGGTTTTGTACTTACAAGCAGACGGACTTCCTCATATGTCTGTGGAAGTTCTTTTTCCTTGAATTCCTTTATTTTTGGAATTCTTCTGTAGATATTCTTATCGAGATTGGAATCCCACTTTTCATATACCACCGCAAGATTCCCATAGTCATCGTAATCGTAGAGCCTTAGACCGCATACCTGGAGCGGCGGGACTTCTACCACGGTTACAGGAACTAATATGGGTTGACCTGCAGTAACACTTGTTTTTCTATAATCTATCATTTCTATATGAGTCATTCCAACTTTATAGCCAGCAAATCCTTGTATTCTTACATTCCCAGAAATCTCTGGCCAAGACCTGATTCTAGCTACTGCACTCTTAGCCCTTACTCTAGGATAGTAAGCCATTGATCCTCTTCTCGAATGATGAGGCGTCGCCATTTAACATTCACCACCTTTACCGTTGCACGTCGCATTCAGCCCATAAATATATGCAGCTAAACGCGAAAGGGACGTAAACGTTGCCCTACCGTGTATGGTTTACAATAGATTCCTCCAATTATTCCAAGCCGATCTGAAGAGATCTGCCAGAATAATATCAGAAACGCTATTAACCTCGGAATACAAGCTGCATTATTAATCTTTCGAAATGAAGTGAATCAAATTCTAATTGATAACCCGGAGGGGACACATGCATATTTTTCTCCCATTCTAGCAGGGAAAATAAAAGATGGAAGTATGTCATGAACTTCCGTCACCATGGAAGAAACTGACCTCCTCTCCATCGCAAGCGATTTGAGGTTCCTGCTTCACCGATCCGAATCTTATCACATCTTCCCCGATCTCCTTCGGGTGGCTTATCAGGCTTGAATTCCTTTTTGCCACAGTACTGACATATGAACATCCTTATTTCTAATAAACCCTTCGCATTCCATTGACATCGCAACCTTAATGGCTTTAGTTCTCAAATCGCAAGTAAAGATTTCGATTAAAAATAGACCGCTTCGTAGTCAAAAGATTATTATCTTCCTTTGTATTTCACAATCAAAGCCCTGTGGTGTAGTGGCCAAGCATTATGGGCTCTGGACCCATCGACGGCAGTTCGAATCTGCCCAGGGCTATACGTTTTGAATTTTTTACATTATTCTCAGGTTATCCTCGGGACGATGATCTCCCATAGTATCAGCATAAAGACTATAACACTGAGTACGTACATTATACCGTTAACATTCTTTTCAGTGCTGAAAAACTTATGTTTTTTGCCTAATATAACAAACGTATCCCTGAAGAATTGGCCACCATCGAAAACGAAGAATGGAAGGGCATTTGTAATCCCTAAAAGTATATTTATCCAGAACATCCAGTATAGGAAATTTACAGCACCCCAGAAAACAACAGGGCTGAAAGGTACGCTGAACATCTCTGTCAGGGGGGCAGGAATCGGGCTAAGTCCGTAAAATGGAAGCCCTATGGATTCTATGAATCCATCGACTGGATCGGTGTAGAAATCATTCATAAAAATAACGCTCTTTAGATCAGAAACTGGATCTCCGCCAATACCCATGTAATTTACGTTTACTCCAAGGAAACTTTCATTTCTAAAAGATGATTCCGCATAAAGAGGATCATATTTTTCATAGTACGAATATTTAGAAACTGTTGTCATTGTATAATTTCTTTCCATAAGTCCGCTTCCTAGTTCTGGCTCAAGTACAGTGATGTTTATCCTTGAACCAGGTTCTATGGCATTCAGCACATTATTTAGAGTGCTGAGGTTGTATATGATGCTATTATTTACTGATTTGATTATTGTTCCAGAAGGGATAACATGGGCCGGATATCCCTCTATGGTATTAACTATAACGACGCCGGCATATCCGTAAGTATCGTATACGGTTTTGCCGTTAAAGACCTTTATGGATAGATTCTGGCCGGGATTAAAGTTGGGATTCTCGATTAAAGAGTAAATTGAAGAACCGCTTTTATTGTTTATAGATATTATTTCATTACCAACATTTACCGAAGGCGTGATATGCGGGTTTGAACTTTCTATATAAATTCCCTGGTGGATCGGCTGTGCACCGGCGAAAAACCCGACAGATATTATTACAGCAAATACTATGGCTATAATTATATTTATGCCGGGCCCGGCTGCAAAGATCCTCCTCCTTACAACCGGATCTGCCTTTCTCATGTCCTCCTCACTTGGTTCAACAAACGCCCCGAGAGGGACTATAAAGAAAAGTGCCCCCACCGACTGAATATTCAGGCCATGTTTCTTGGCCGTTATTCCATGCATCATTTCATGGATAACTACAGAAATGATGAGTGCGATTATGCCGTATCCGACAGGAATAACCGGATTTATTCCAGGCAGGGCTATGAGCTCGGTCAGTGGTGGAGCAGTGCTTGGCCTCAGGAAGGTTGATATATACGCGCTGTAGGCCAGCATACCAAGGGCAACGAAGGAGAATAAGAATATTACAATAACCGAAATTTTTGAGAATGATACTGCAGGGAATTTTTTGGATATTTTATCTATTACCTTTCTGTTTTTTGTAAATTTTAACATCAATGTCGGTCCATATACGGAAAAATTTTTTGATTTTTTAATGTAGGGGCTTAAATAGAATAATATAAGTAGCCATGAAATGATCAGAATCAGGAATAGATAGATACCATTCATACCGGTTAGAAATGAAACCTTATGTTATAACGTTTTTCCTTGGGAAGAAATGAAACCTCATAATGGTCAAACAGCGGCATTTTGCTTCGTATTACTTCATAATGATATGACTCGGATTATTTAGCCATATGGATGAATTTATTTTTCTATCCTAAATCTGCAAATGATCGGTCTGTTCTCTTGCCCTCCTTCTCAGGGAAAAGATGTATAAAAGGATGTATGCGATTGAAAATATTCCAATCAGGTATAATAGCCCCCTAAATCTAACATCAAACGATGGCCTGAAAACGTTAACACTCGCGTATCCCACATACATAAGGGCAGAAAATCTTAACGAGAATCCTGCAAAATTTGCCATAAAGAAATCAGGTGCTCTCATTTTCAATGTCCCCGCTGCAAGTGAAGTAACATTTTTAAAATACGGTATAAATGTCGCTATAAAAATTGAAAACATCCCGTGATTCGTTATCCAGTCATCGGCTGCCGAAATATCTTTTTCTTTGATTCCGAAGTATGATAAAACCTTTAGAAGCAGCAATCTTCCAGCTAGCCTTCCTCCCGCATATTCAATGCCGGTTAGGAATAGCATTGAAAGTACAGATACGAGAAATGCAATGTATATATTGAAATCGCCAAGTGATGACAGATAGCCATAAAACGGCAGAATCAGGTAGTCCGGCAACGGAGCAAATGCAACAACTATAAAAATGCCCAAATAACCCATATAGTAAAATGGGCCAAATATTCTAATTTCATCACTGTAGTAGTTTGCATAATTCAAATAATGAAGATAGCCATTTGTAAGCCCAAGCACGGATATTATTAACCCAATTGTTGCTATTACGAATATATTATGGGAATACTTTATTAATTTGGTCTCTGATTCTCCGTCTACTAGTTCTTTCATATATTTAAACGCGTAACGAAACTTTTCACTTATTGCGGACATATGTTATTTTTCCTCTCTTATTTTACCTGGTATCTGGTTTCAAAATTACTAATGATATATTCTCAATAAAGATCAGCGAAATTGATTAGATATCCTTTCTTCGCTTATAACTTCTAAACCACCGGCAACTTTTCCTCTGATCACATCGAAATCATTGGAACAATTGAACTTTAAACATAAAATAGCATTATATTCGAATTCCTTTGCTTCATCGGTCACTTTTTCGCAATATGTGTCCCCTATGTCATTGATATTACTTGATCTTATTATTATTTCACTCAGTAATTTCCCAGGAAAGAATGCAATAGTCAATTCGGCTGAAGGCTTTCTTGCAAGTGAATCGTTAACCATTCTTCTTTCGTTTATATTTTTGTAGCCGGGAATATAACCCGCATCCGCAGGAATGATACCGACCATATAATTAGAATATGCCTACTAATATAAAGTTATCCTTAATTACATTATTTCGTACATCTCACAAGACTGAACAGGCTATCCATTTCACGCCATCCGCTATGGATCAATATATTTATAACTCTCTAGGGCAAATTGGTATTCTTGGGATTATTCAATATTTTGAATATAAAAAATTATTTCAAAATATTACTATGATAATAGGGCAATAGGGCTTTTCTCCTGTCTGCTGGAATACACATTTAATAACTCTATACCTATACAACCGCTACAAGGAAATGTTCAATAAAATTATCGTCTTCAGGAAATACGCTTTACTGGGCCATATATTTGCACTTTACTTTACGTAAATTTATATTAAGCACTTTTTGCTAATAGAGCGATTCTTTATCCCCGGGCATAAACTCGAATTAACGCGTATAACAATTTTTCGTGAATAACAGCATAGAACTTTCCTGGTATTTCTTCATAAAAGTGGTGAACTGCAATGAATCTTTCCCTAAAGCGAAAACGAAGATTGGCATGCGATCATTGAAATAAAGTAAATACCGGGCCAGATAGGCCATGACCTTTTGCTGTTGGTGAAATCGTTTGAAGACGAATAGAAGCATTTATCTCGATGCGATGAATTTTAGGTTTCTTGAAAGATTAATCTTTTTTATGAGTTAATTATATCACTCCTGTGTCGGATCATTACATAAATTATGTAAAGGCGGTATCTTATCCTACCATCGGAGTTGTTCTACTTGGTGGAATTGCCAACAAAAAAACAAGAACACCTAAACATACGTCAGCCGGTATAGCCTATACTGACATGGATGGGAACATAAAGACTGAAACTCTGCTTTATGCAGATACAGAAACGCACGTGAGGATAAACGGAAAAGAAAACGATGACGCGTCCAGATCTGTAATTGGATCAATAGAGCCATACAAATACCGTATAATGCGCAAATGGAACTGCGAAGCTTTATCAATAGATTCTACAAATTATGGAGTGTTGAGCGGAAGTTCTGATTCCGGTGCCGCCGCACTTGGAAAGGCCGTTGAAGGATCTGTGGATGGGGAAATTGATATTCATGATATAGAGAATTCCATGAGATCAGTATCAGAAAGTGTTGGAAGAAGCCTTTTTGGGGGGCTTACAATTACCTGGAGTGATGGTTATTTTGCCTATACTGAAAAAATTCTTGATGAAAATACTTTCAAAGACTTCCTTATAATGGGCTTCTCTTTCGATTATAAGAGAAACCCATCGGATATAATACACGAAAATATAGTAAGTAACGTGGATTATCCTCAAAGAATAAAAACAGCGGACGAAAGAGCACATGAAATTAAGGAACTTTCAAAATATGGCGATGTGGAGGGAATATTTAATATAGCAGAACAGGACACTGAGGATTATCACAGAATCCTTCGGGAATCTGGAGTGAATGTTATACAGGGGGATATGAATATCCTGATGGAACAGCTTAAACAGATGCGCAAAGATGTATGGAACAGGTATATTGTTACTGGAGGCAGTAACGTGTATGCCATTGTAAGGAAAGATAATTATAAGCCATTGCTTTTCCTTGCAAACAAATATGGGGCGGGCATCTACATTTTAAAAATTGCCGGAGCCTCGAGAATCGTATAAATTATTTTCCCGTACGATTCAATTTTTTACGGTATTGCCAGTAAACTAGGAGTGACCCGCTCCCCGGCTTTAGCAGTGATCTCCCCTTTCTTAGGTTGATGATGGAATCTTTACCAGTCCAGATTTACCGTCGATCGAAAAATACATTATTAATTCACATAGAACTGCTTGACTTTACAGGCGCAAGGATACCTGAAACAACATGCAATTCGATCAATTCTGTATATATCTTCCGTCATGCGGAATATGGCTATAGCCCGATAACTGAAATGCCCGACTTCATACCCCATTTCGGAATGAGAATTCTCGTTTACAAAAACTAATATGAAAATTTACTGCCAAAACCATATTTACGCATGTCCATGTTTCTTGATTTGCTTGCTCTGCAAAAACAGAGATGATCTTAACTAATCGGCCAGAATACCTTCGCCAATTCAACGATAACAGCAACAGCGATTCCGATATATATCACAAGCTTAGGATCAAGCGCCGGTCCTGTAATTTCCTCCTCTTCGAAGTACCTAATAAGGCCAGCACCGGACTGAAATCCTTCATTCTTCTTATCTGATGCCATTAAATCATCATCAAAATCGTATTATTAAATCTTTTTGAAGACAAGAGTGAAATGAGGGAATCTCCATTTCGATTATAAACAGTCCTGATCTTGGAAATAGTTCGAGCTCATTTCATTGAGTAAATTTTTATTTTTTTAGTTTTCTTATTTCATATAGAATCATCTTATCGTAATCTATGTCAAATTTAATCTTTCTATTTCTGAGTATTTTTGCAATTTCCTCAGTAATATTTCTAATGTCTTCGCTGAGAACTCCTCTATAGATAATGATGCTCTTTCTATCCAGTGGAAATATCATGCGGTATTTGGCATCTTCCTTTATATAACCTAATGGTTTTTTATTTTTTTTAATTTCCTCAAGGTTTAACTGAAGCATAACCTGGTCGAATTGCTGTTCTTCAGGATTTTTTTTCTGCTCCACTATCAGGTCGTATATTTCTGGAAACACCTTTTCGAGCTTAGCCCATTCAAACTTATCATCAAAATAGATGTGCCCACTCCAATTCTTCATGTTAATCACCAGCAGCAAATCTGTACAGTATAAGCGAAAGTAATAGGGAAGATACTATAAGTTTTGGCCTGTACCTGTTAATCTTCGATGTAAATTTTTTTCCGATTTTTCTTATTTTCGAATTCGCTATCGATTTATTCAAGGACATAAATTCACTTTCTATCCTGGAATTCTTATATTTTTTAATGAGTTTCACCATGTTCAAAGCCTCTTTCAGTGAAGCTCACCCTTCATGAATAAGCATCCTGCGCTATTTGGACGGGTGGCCAACTCTAAATGCATTGAGGCGGTAGATATATTATATTTGCTCATCTCTATTGTATACAAGTCCTTATCATAATACTTTCCATTTTAATACCTGGTGGCATCTCGGATTTTATGCAAGGATCGACGGAACATGATGCGATTATTGGAAAAATCTCCGAACTAACATTATATCGGGCATTATGGTCCTTGACATTTTCTAATTGTGCCTTTGATTCTCTGTTGATTCCTGTATTACGGATTCATGAACAAATCCCTTGCACTTCACTTTTCCCGGAATGCCAGCAGGAATATCTATGGCTCAGATTTTTTCTGCAGTTATATATATTCAGTATGCAAGAGAAATATCATCTTACAGCGTCTTTCAATTTATCCTGAGCGTAAGAAATGACCGGATCGCATCTGATATGAGCCATTAATAACATTAAACGCCCATCAGCCCATAACGGATTATGAACCTGAATTTAGGCTTCCTATGGATCCTGCCGTAATATCTGGCCCTGGACATTGCTATGAAACTAAAAGATCAACAGAAGGTATCGAGAAGGGGCAACGATAAGGATTCCACAAGCCTATGGATCGTTTCCTTCGCTGTACTTGGTTATAATATAATATGATTTAA
>JAVRLU010000001.1:0-82764 GCA_031961165.1 Thermoplasmataceae archaeon | reverse complement strand
AGCAGTACTGCTGACCATTTTCAGTTTTGAAGCAAGTGTCTCAAATGCCGAGTGCCGATCATGGATATCGACACCTCTCTGATCACTGAGTGTTTCAATGGGAACATCATGTGAATTGCTCTTCGAAACCAAAAATATGGATTCTTGATCCGCTCCCTTTATACATTGGACAGTTATAAGAGAGATTATATAGATGTAAAGAGATATAATGGGGGTCCAATATTAAGGGGCTCAGATCAGATCCGTAGACCGGATCGGAAATGGACTGCCAAGATCTTTTTGCACCGGCTTTTCTGGATTGTATTCTTTTATCTGCATACAATACAGTAACAATAAACTCTATATTTCCGGAAAACCATGAATATCGGTAAGGTGATGTATTGATATTATGCAACAGGAAGGTGTCCGATGTAGGAATCGGAACATGGAAAATGGGAGGATCCTTTACACCATCAAGATCTGACGATAAAATGTATGTGGATGCAATTCGTTATGCTATAAATTCCGGAATCAACGTTATAGATACAGCGGAAATGTATGGAGGCGGGCATGCTGAGGAAATTGTATCTGAATCGATAAGGGGAATGGAGAGGGATGAGCTGTTCATCATATCAAAGGTATGGCCGACGCACCTGAAATACGATTCAGTTATCAGGTCATGCAACGAAAGCGTGAAAAGGCTGGGAACTTACATCGATCTCTATCTTATACACTGGCCGTCCCACGATGTTCCGCTTTCTGAAACAATGGGAGCGATGGAGAAGCTTGTTGATTCCGGGCAGATACGAAACATAGGCGTCAGTAATTTCTCAGTAAGCGACATGGAGGAGGCATTTTCATGCATGAGGAAGTACGGTATTTCGGCAAATGAAATCGAGTATAATTTCCGCAATAAATCAGCGGAGAATGATATCATACCTTGGTGTGAGAAGAACGGAGTAAAGATCATCGCATACTCTCCGCTGAACAAGGGAGATTTCAGCGGGCTGAAGCACATTTCAGAGAAGCATGGAATCCCTCCCGTGAAGCTTGCCATAGGCTACGTAAAGAGGAGGAGCCTGCCAATACCCAAGGCATCGATAAGGGATCATATAGATGAAATCGCTGAATCCATGCATTATAACATCAGCGATGATATTTACAATGAAATAAAGAACCTCCGGTAAAAAATGCTTTTAAAGACCATTTTTCGGGGATTATTTAATTACTGTAAACCTGATCGCTTTCAGGACATCTGCGCTTATTTCAATCCTTTTTCCATCGATTTCAAAATAATATTTCCCGTCATTTATGAATTTTATCCTTGAATCTGGATATACATTGATAGAGGATAGAAATTTGAGTATATCTCTCGATTCATATATAACTCTTGAAAATACAACCTCATGTTCACCGTCAAGCGTTGAGATATCCATATCATCCGGCACGGCAGCATTGCCATTAACGTCCGGTATCGGATTCCCGTGCGGGCACCTTGTTGAACCGAATTTTTTCATGGTATTCTCTATGATCTCCTCGGTCATTCCGTGCTCTATGCCCATTGCCTGTTCATCAACATCTTCCCAGGGGATTCCAATACACCTGTTCAGGAGAATTTCAGCAACACGGTGCTTTCTCAGGAAAATATTAGCCATCCTGTTTCCCTCTGCGGTGAGAAGATACCGGCCTTTCCCGGATTTTTCTATCAGGTTTGAATTTATCAGCCGGTTGATCTCGTCCCTGACACTCTGCCTCCTGACGCCAAGAGTATGTGAAATATCTGAAAAGGACGCGAAACCCTTGTATTCTATGAGCTCATTCATGATCTTTAAATAATCTTCCTCTGTGACGCTCACTCTCTTCCGGGATTCGGATGCGCCCTCCGAATCCTTCCTGTTCCTGTATGTTTCTCCAGGAGTCATAATTATCAGTAAATTGCTTCCCTCAGATCGTACTTCACTATCGGTATCCCGATATCTCTGCCATTCATGTCCCTGAACGTTTCTGATATTGATCTCCTGAGCGATTCGGACTGCGCCTCCTTCTCACTGTCTGTAAGCGTTCCGAGTTCACCCGAAATTTTAAAGTATTCGGCATCTTCATATTCAATTATTGGTGATATATAAATGATGTCACCCTTTCCGAGATCCATCTGTGAGATGACAGAGGCTGTGCTCTCAACATGATCCGAATAATACTTTTTTCCACCCGCACCGGCCATGACGATGATGCCGATATCCATGCCTGACGATTTTATCTTGTTTACCATGTTGATGGCTTCGGAGACGTTCATCAGCTTATTGAGCAGCCTCAGCACATCCGGGCTTCCAGATTCCATTCCCAGGTAAACTCGCTTCATCCCGTGCCTGGCCATTTCCTCGAATTCAATTTCGCCCTTTTTCTTCTGCGTGGATATTGCATCTATGAATGAGTATACGGGTAGCTTCAGATCGTTATTGATCGTATCAAGGATTGAAATGAGCATCTTCTGATCGATATTCACGGCGTTTGCGTCGCCAAGAAAAACTGTACGCCTGGATTTTATACCATTTCCAAAATATTCCTTAACGCTTTCAAGATGCTTGAGGAATTCAGGCATGTTTTTTATTGAATAGTCCCTGTCCTTGTAAAGGCGGCAGAATGTGCATCTGTTCCAGTAGCATCCCCTTGTGACCTGGAGGTATATTGAAAAATACTGGTCCGGAGGTATTATCGGGACTGCACCGGCGTAGATGCTTTCCATCCTTTCAGCGTCAGACTTAAGAAAGTCATAATTAAGTTCGGGAAACGCGCCTGCGACACTCTTAATTTCATCATCGTCTATCTCCTTAAGGCCCGCTTTCAAAAATGAATATGCATGATTCGTTACGCTTTCAGCTTCATTTTCGTCTATGAATTCCAGATTCCTCTTTCCGTCCTGCCATGATATCTTAAGGAACCTGTTGTCAAGGGAACGCCTGTAAGTTGTTCCCTCGTTCATGAAGAACACAATTCTTCCGCTGTAGTCGATAGTTATTACTGTATTCGAATCCTTTTCAATGCTTATATTCCCGTTATCAATCTTTCCCATTATTGCCATGTTAACATTTCACTCCTTTATTCCAGCCTCGGAAACGAAATAAACAAGCAGCAAAAGCACCACAGTCAGTGCGAAAAGAGCCAGCATGTACGATTCAACGGTGAGGGCCTGTGAATGCGATAGCACGCCGTTGATTATTACAAGTCTTATTGATTCTGCAGACCATGATACGGGGTTGTATTTTGCAACGGTACTCAGCCAGGATACCATTAAATCCGGAGGAAAGAGCGCATAACTTGCAAACATAAGCGGCAGGTTTACAAGGTTCGTTATGCCCATTATCGTCTCCATCCTTGTCATCCTTATGGCTATGATGCTGAATATGGAAGAAAAGACGAATGATATCATGAGGACTGCGGATACAAGGACGAGGGCATCCGTTAGATTGAAACTGCTGGATACCTTCAGGCCATCAGGAATTATGAGGGCAATAACTACCAGTATCAAAACCTGAACGAGTATTCTCACTATCGATGCAATTATCCTTGAGAAGACTATGGAACTCCTCTTTATTGGGGAAACAAGGAATCTCCCGAGGATTCCGAGCCTCCTGTCCCATATTATATTTGTTCCGGAGAACATGCCGGTGAAGAGCCCTGTTATTGTCAGTATTCCGCCAAGTATGTAAGTTATGTAGTCCTTGGCACCGCCAAAGAATGCCTGCGCCCCTACGGATCCGAATTTTGCTATATCGAATGCACTACCGAAGAGTATTATCCAGAAAACCGGCTGAAGCAGTCCTACAATCAGGAATGTGGGATTCCTGTACCAGCGTCTCAGTTCCCGGACAGTCAGGGGAAGCAAGCCGCCCATTTATCTCAGCCTCCTGATATTCTGCATTATCCTGTTGAACTGTTGCGGATTTGTATCCTCCTGTATATCTGAACCCGTGTATTCGAGAAATACCTCATCAAGCGATGGTTTCTTGACGTTTATCGATACAGGTGATATATTTTTGCTCGAAAGAAACTGGAGTATCTGCGGAAGCTTGATATCAGCGTTTTCCACCTTCATCCTGACCTTTCTCTCCGCCACCGATATTGAAATCGCATCGGGATAGGACGAAACTGCATCCGCGTCTTCATGACTTGAAAACTCCATCTGGATTATATCTCCCTTCAGGCTCTTCTTAAGTTCTTCCGATGTGCCGGAAACAATAATTTTTCCGTGATCTATGATTGAAATTTCATCTGCAAGCTCATCTACTTCTTCAAGGTAGTGTGATGTAAGTATTATCGTAAGGCCGAGCTGCTCCTTGACCTGGCGTATATATCGCCACAGATTCGCCCTTGTATTCACATCGAGTCCAAGGGTAGGCTCATCAAGGAAGAGTATCTGTGGAGCGTTCACAAGGCCGCATATGAGCTCAAGGCGTTTCCTCATCCCCCCGGAGTACTGGCTTACGTATCTGTTCCCCCATTCCTCAAGATCGACCATCCTCAGAAGATCCTTTATCCGTTCCCTCGAAACGTCCTTCGGTATGTTATAGAAACTTGCAATCATCTGCAGATTCTCAATGCCCTTTAAATCTGCATCCGTAGTCAGATCCTGGGGAACAACGCCTATTATTTTACGGATCTTCGAGGCATCCTTCCTCAGATCGTAGCCTGAAATTATAGCATCGCCGGATGTTGGTTGAAGGCTGGTCGTGAGCATCTTTATTGTTGTGGTTTTTCCTGCACCGTTCTTTCCAAGAAGGCCGTAAACTTTATTTCTGCCGATCTTCAGGTTTATCCCGTCAACTGCCCTTATATTGCCCTTATAAATTTTTGTTAAATCCTTTGTTTCAATTATATTTTCCAACAATACCACCCTTATTTTTACTTCGTATTATTGTGCTATAGCCCCTGTATAGTTATCGATATTAAGATATATTATTTAACCAATTTGTTTAACTGATTAATAAATATCATTTTCGGATATCTTTCATTGGATAATTACGGATCGATCCTTAAAATATAAGGTTTGATATTTCAAAGCGAGAAATCGCCAAGATACTGCAATTTTTCCTTGAACCTTGATCTTATGATCACCGCCGATATTATTATTATGGCTATCACTATAAAAGATGCGTATATGGCCGCAGCGAAGCTGAAGTTGAAAAATACCGCGGCCCACACTGCCATTATAAGTGTTGCGGTAGATATCGATGGTATTATAAGATACTTTATGTAATCGGCACGATGCATTTTTATTCTTTTCTTCATGAATAGATAAAGGGATGAGTTTGTGAGTATATGAACGATATAAATTATTGGCGCTTCCAGTATAAGGAGGAAGACAGATGACGAGAGGAGGGCATTCATCGGATTCAAGCCAGCCAAATATTCGAAGGATATTCCTGAAACTACAACGATTACTGACGATATCACTGCAAGCGTTATCATGGCCATCGTCGGGGTGCCGTTGTTTTTATTCGTTGAGGAAAGAAACCTTGGAAGGACGCCTTCCCTGGACATTGAGAAGAGAACGCGCGTAGCATTTGTGCCAAGCGATACTGTTGCGGTGAAGAATGAGTTCAGCACAATAACTATGAGGGCAAGAAAGAGGCCGATGCTCAGGTATCCAAACTTGGAACGGTAAATGTAGAGAAGCGGATAAGGCTGTGTCTGGCTTCCAAAGGAAAACATGTTGCTGAATCCCCACGCTATTACCTGGGCATATGAAGAAAGTATTATTGTAACCCCGAGAATTATGACAGTTATTATTATTGCAAACGGTACGTTCTTCTTTGGTTTTTTTGTCTCCTCAGCTATGGGTATCGATCCGCCGATGCCCACATATGCACCTATTGAATAAACCATCATTGCAAATACTGCGAAGGGATCGTTTCCGAGAGGTGCCGATGTAAATGGGAGCACGGACAATGAGTTACGGTACATCACTATCAGCGCTACGGACGTTATAATAAGGAAGCCAATTTCAATGAAAATTGTGTATGATACGTATTTCAGGGATGGCTTGACACCCATGTATATAAGAAAAGATACAAGAAAGATAAAAAATATCGAAACTGGTATCCACATTATGTCCGGATCAGGTATTGACAGCCCGATGGACGGGAGTATTGCGTATGAAAAACCCAGGAAACCCAGAATTCCAAATCCTGTAAAGCTGAGAATTCCATAGGTTAAATATGAAAGTGCAGTGATAAATCCTGCACTCTGCCCGAGGCCCCTCGATACAAATGTATAGTAGCCCCCGGCGCTGGAAATATGCCTTGAAAATGAATACATTGAATAGCTCATCAGAACGTAAATAATGAGGGAAAGAAGGAGTATCAGGGGTATGGATATTGATCCATTCCTGTGGTCCAGGAAAGTGCTGGTTATGAGGGAGGCGGTTCCGGCAACATAAAGGACTATTGTGCCGGCAGGTGCGTTGAGGGCCACAGCCTGCGAGACTGCATGCCTCAACGAAAGCTGGTCGGCCACAAGATGCTTAAACTTCTTAGAATCTGTATCCACTTTTGATGTTATTGCTGATCCATATTTTAAAATTTGTGAGAGGAAATCGCACAATTAAAAATAAAAATAATAAAATATTACCCTAGGTATCGAAAGGAATCTCTTATTTGACCTTTATTTCTTTCATTTTTCCCTCAACAGTGTTATCCTTGTCAGTCCTGTGGTCTATTTTTATGTATGTCTCTACCCTCTTGATGCCCATACTGAGTATACGATCTTCGCCCCTCTTTACAGCCTCGAATATCATGTCAAGCGAGCTGGCTTCCAGAACGGTACCCATACTGTTTGTATAGAACCTGATCCCGGATTTCTTGAATTCTTCGAGGGCCGCATTTATATAAGCGGAGGCCGACGTACCTTCGCCCAAAGGCACATATGTTATTTCTGCGAGTATCATTGCATCACCTCATGGATTTATTTTCATAATCCATGTTCAGACATTGTTTCATTCGTATATACAATTTTTGAGGTTTTTTCGGATGAGGCGGATACGCTTACTTCAAAAATAACGATGCGGGATTTGTTATTTATATTTCTTCAGGCAGGATATACTTTTCCTGTACTTTATTACCGTATTCCAATATACGAATCACTCACGTACCAAAATTTCGGATATTGAGAAACTTTCATCATCCCCATATCCCCTTCATCATATAAATAAAAGGCTGCCGCTGTAATCGCTGGCCCTGAAGGCAAAAAATCCGTTCATTAATATCAGCTGCCTTAATTTTCAGGAATTATCCTGAGATTCGTGAGTATTCGCTGGATATCCGCCCTGATATTTACCGGAATTTCTTTCCCTGGCATATTTCACTATATCTTCGAGCATTGTCTTTATGTGATCTATTTCCTGCTCATTGCCTTTCTTCCTCAGGTAAAATGACTGCCGTATGATTTCTATAATGGGGTGACCGATTTCTCTTATCAGTTCTTTCAGGACGTTGTAATCATCTATATCCGTGAATACATTTATGTACGGAAATTCACGGTTTATGGCATCAAAAATAGCCTGATCCCTGACCTCGTCGTTAAGGTCAAGAACGTTTTCAATGTACTTCTTGCCCTTATCTGTAAGTGAATAGTACTTCTTTCCGTCACGGATGTTGAATGTGATAAAATTATTGTTTATAAGCCGGTTAAGTACAGGTATCAGTGCACCGTTAGAGATATTTTTGCCTGTTGCTGAATTGTAAAGCTTTCTTGAAAGCCCGTATCCAGTCATTTCTTTGAGATTTAATATGTATAGTATACGAAGTGAATATTCATTCATATAAATCTATTTCAAGGTAATTAAAAAATTTATGGATTTTTTATTTAATCCTTCTTGTTCCCGTGCTTTTTCTTATCAGGCGTTTTTTCTTTTTTCTTCTCTTCATCCTTCCTTTCCTCATGCTTTTTCTCCTCGGTTTTTTCGCTATTCCTTGCCTTTTTCCTGATGTGCACTGCAACAGCGGCTATAGAAATAACTATTATTATTGCGATCGCGGTTAAACCTGCATACAGCGGGTCAACGAATGTATTCTCGATCTGCTGTTCCACAGTTGGGATGATCTTTTGTTTGTAGGTGAAAACTTTATTGAATGTTTCTTCAGTATTGTTTAAATGGTATTCTACCAGAAGCTCTACCGTATAATTCCCCGGGGGAGCATTCGATGTATCAACCACGTACGTAACAGTAATGCTGTTTCCGGGTTTAATCTGTGCAAATGTTATATTGTTTGCCGTCAGGGCGCCAAGAGGATTGGATGAAGATACATGTATCGATATTATGCTCGGGGAGAGCATATGCACCTGCACGTCCAAATAAGTTTTGTTTCCCGTATCGTTTAAGTAGAATGTCATTACCTGTTTCTTAGTATCTGAGATAAGGGATTTTTTATGCACCGATATGGATAGCCCA
Organism: Thermoplasmataceae archaeon; assembly: GCA_031961165.1. GTDB lineage: Archaea > Thermoplasmatota > Thermoplasmata > Thermoplasmatales > Thermoplasmataceae > JAVRLS01. Next base: position 74,339 of record JAVRLU010000001.1, on the reverse strand, counting down.
GCATTCCCGTTGACGTGTATATAAGTATCCAGTGTATACGTATTATTATCAATATGCAGGTATATAGGCGCATTTCCCGTTACATTGTACGCGTTGATGTAAAACGTGAAGTTCAGGAGATCACCGTCCGGATAATAGGCTATTGAGTATCCCTCCGGTGAAATGATTTCATAATAGCTGGAAGTGATGTTTACATTGACATCTCTCATGGCTGATGTTCCTGTGTTCTCTGTATATACCCTCAGTTCTATGAACTTCTCATTCTGGTATATAACGGGGGGATTTGTTATGTACGTAATAAGTCCTATCTGCGGATTCCCTACCGGAATGGTGAATGTTACATTTCCCGATATTGTGGAATTTTTGTACGTTAAGTTCTCGTCATAATACTGATATGTGCTGTCCTTGCTTATATTGACCAGCTGCATAATGGTATATGAATGGCCTGGCACAATTTCAGGTATTGTGTTATACGTCCTCACGTGCGCATCCGGACCGCTTATGTATGTATAAGAAAACGGAGATTTGTATGCGGATAGATTCAATGAGACGTTTGCATCGTAAATTGTTTCATATGAAACGAAGGTAACATAGAGCGGGATACCATTACTTCCCGGGGCCGGAAGCTCCGTGGAATTACGTGAATACCATGAAACCGAGGTAACCACCATTTCACTGTTCCCGGCATCTGGATCTGCAGCTGCATTATGTGCAGCTTTATCCGCGACCGGAACGTGGGATACCATTCCAGACGACGCTATAGCAAGCATTACTATTGAAAATATTATCATTCCGCTTATCATCTTATTATAAACTTTCATTCTTTTCACCTTCCTTATTCACAAGGAGCGTAATCAGCATAGCAGTGAGCAGGAATATGATCCCTGTAATGTAAGTGAAATTGTAGGCTGTCTGCGACGGAAAACCGTATGTAACAGGAATGAAGGTAAGCGCACCGAACCTGTAAGGAATCAATCCTATGATAATTCGAACAGAGAACATTGTTTCGAATGTCCCGCCAATAGCAGGTGCTACGGTCATACCAAGTTCCCTGAATACCGTATTAAGGCCTGTCGCCTCTCCAGCCTTGGATTTTGGCGTCGAAACCAGGAGCAAATTGATGATGCCGACCAGTACAAAGGAAAAGCCGGTGCCAAGTATGGTTGCTGCGATTATTACATCCGTTACCGAAGACCTGTCCAGAAGGAGGATCAAAAAGGCCATGAAACTTATTGAGAGCCCTGTTAGTATCGATGTTCTTGGTCCCTTTGCGTCCGTAACCCTGGCTGCTACAGGCGCTATAACCATTGCCATAACTGATGCGGGCAGCATTATCAAGCCCGATTCCAGTATGGATCTGCCAAAACCGCTGGGAGCAGGGTCCTGGAGAAGCGTTGGCACGGTAAAGAGAAGGAAATACATTCCAGCCATGGTAAACAGGCCTACAAAATTTGCTATGAGTATGTTCCTTGTTTTTAAAAGATGCATATCGATGAATGCATCACTGTTGCGCACCTCGTAAATAACAAACAAATAAAAAGCTATGGCGGAAAAAATGAAGAGTGATACGATCAGCGGGGATTCCCATCCGTACTGATTCCCTTCTGAAAGCGCGAATATTAAGGGCACGAGGGCAACCGCCATGATTCCCGCTCCCGAGACATCTATTTTTTCCTTCACGGGAGGTGCGGCATCCTTCAGATAAAAAAATGAGAGGATAAACAGGGCAAATGCAACAGGGGCAATTGTATGGAAAGACCATTGCCAGCCGAATGATTCCGTTATATAAGCACCCATTACAAGAGATATACCTGCACCCACAGCAAATGTTGCGCTCATCAGCCCCTGGGCCAGTGCCAGCTTTGACTTCGGCACAACATCGTTGATTATTGCAAATGCGAGCGGAAACATGCCGAAGCCTATGCCCTGAACAACGCGGATTGCAACGAGTTCGTCAAGTGTTGTCGCAAAACCTCCGAGAGACACGGCAACCGCGTATATAAAAGAAAGGATCAGGAATACACGCCTCTTTCCGAATACATCGCCAAGCTTTCCGAAAATCCCGGCTGCAACAGTTCCGGTTACAAGGTATGCAGTGAGTATCCAGGATATGTTGTTATAAGTTGTATCGAAAAAGGTAATAAATACAGGTATCGCCGGAACTATCATTGTTTCCACATAAACTATCAGCGTTCCTGCGAATGCCATCAGCGCAACTATCCGGTAAATATCACCCTTTTCGAGGTTTTCCATATAGGTCTTGTTAGACATATCTAATTAGTATAAGAATTTTCCTCAAGCGAATCCTGCAATAATTTTATTCAATTTATGATAAATAATTTGCCTATTCATAAGATTTACATGTTTATAGATGGCATATGCCCCGGTATATACTTTTCCGTGCGTTGTTTTAAAGACACAGTTGGCGGATCGGGTGGAATTTCATTCTCTCCACTTGCTTCTGTAAATGGCCTTTAAATCCATGACATTCATGGCACCGGGTCCCGTAAATGATATTCTGGCGTTTAGAAAGAGAGAGATGAGGTGATAGGTTTCTTTTGCATTGCCTGAAACGATTCTCCTGGCAGTTACTGATGAACCCGATCAGAATTAAAAGAGTCAATATCTTTTAAAGGGTATAATCCAGCACGGGTACGCTGTAATCAAAAAACAGTGCATATGATCCGTGAATGTGCCCCAGAAATCGTATATATCGGTAAAACTCAGGAATACTGAAAGAAATAAAAGAGTACTGTAAAGCAGCATGAATAGTATAGCCGATCATCCATTCGTACTTCTGGGATCCATGAAACTGGCATAGCGAACATTAATAAACAGCAAATGCTGGATCGAAAATCGTCATTATGTTTATATAACAAACGTTCTGCGGATATTTTAATAAAGCACAAAAGAAAGTTTGTCGAATGTCTGACATCCCGGAGGGAAAATTCCAGATCTTTTTATTTGATCGTATTGATGCTGATAATATTTATATAGTTAAAAGCGGTAAGTTCATGATGCGTCAGACAACCTCTCTCATTCTGATGATTTTTTCCGTTGTTCTCTCAATAATCATAGTGTCAACGGGAATATCAATCCAGGAACAGGGTCTTACGACGGCATCATATCAACCGGATTTAAGCATAAAAAATATTACTGTATCGGGGAATCAGCAATACTTGATCTTTCCTGTCGATTTCATAAACAACGGATATATTCCTGTCTCATTGAAAATCGGGAATAAAACAGAATATCTTTCAGGGCTCTCATCCGTGAGCACTGAAGTATACGTGAAGGTGAACGTCACCGAACTTGTAAAACATGGATGGCTGACAGGTAATGTATCGCTGAACGTATCGGCTCTGGAAAGGGCTTTCTACTATAATTTCGCGGAGAATTATAAGGTAAATGTCGGAAGGATATTTGATTCGTATGGCATGTTTGAGAAAAATTCAGACCTGATTATAACGTTTATTCCATCAGAATCCCTGATAGGCAGCGTTGTAAGCTTCCATTACAACGGAATAACAAAAGATGAAAACATAGAGAGAAATAACACCTATACACTGAGCTTTCAGGATCCATCATCTGTAGAGCCCGTAGTAATGAACGTTTACGGGTTATCGCTGAACCTTGATATGTAAAAAATTCTTTAAATTTTAATCTCTTCATAATTTTATGCAGATATTACTATTCAGTATCACTCTAGAGACCAGGAAAATTGCTAAAAGTATAGAATCACTATTTTATGAAATTATTCCTGAGGTGAATCCCAATAGGGACTGGCATTAATAAACTGGCCGTTAACAGCTATGCCTGTCTCTTAACATAATAATAGCCACAATATCATATATTTTAAGGAGTCTCGCTTTGGTTTTCCATACAGGATGCCTGGACTTCTGCGTTTCACTACTGGTAATATCAAACTTTTAATGACATAACGGGTAAAGCAAGAATATCACCTATCTCTTCAACCTCGTAATCTTCGAACGCTGTTGAAATTTTTCTTCCATGCCTGACAAGCACTGGTACACATCCCATTTTTCTTGCTGGAACAAGATCATTTTCTATATCTCCAACTACCATTGTGTTTCCGTTAGCAGTTCCAATATTCATAACGGCCTTTTCGTAGGGTTCCGTGGAGGGTTTTCCATGTGTAACATCATCTATTGTTATTACAGTGTCGACATTGAGATTGAACCTGTTCATAACAATTCTCCTTGTAGATGTAACTATCGCTATTTTAATACCGTTCCTCCTCAAGATATCAAATGTTGAAAGAACGTCTGGAAACAGCTTCACACTGTCAATTTCCTTTATGAAATATCTCTCCTGGGCCATTTCAGCTCCGTAAGGATCGCTAACGTATTTCCCGGCAAGAGCCGATCCTGGAATTCCTATGTCTCTCCTTATGGCTTCTTCATCAACATTAGCCCCGTAGTCCTCTAAAGCCAGTTTCCATGCCCTTACCCTCGCATTAACTGAATCAAGGACCGTTCCGTCAAAATCAAATATTATCCCTTTAATCATGGCAAAAACTCCAGATCAATATTCCTGTACTTGTCACTTAGATATTCGTAGTTGTGCTTAACGCAGCTTTCACAGTCAGGTCTCCTGTCTATCCTGATTTCATCAATTTCAGGCCCCCAAACATCTATATTGTAGAGATTGCCATTAACATCCTTTCCGGTCAGTATCTTCATGCCAATGGTCCATGCCTCGGACGAAATAAATGTTACTTCCGAGCTGAGTACGCCGACTTCTGCGCATGTGGGCTGTACAAATGGTTCACCGCTGAAATAGCACCTGAAGCACGATGTTTTTTCCGGTATTATAGCCTTGACCTGGCCGTATGTCTCTATGGCAGATGCCATAACCCATGGCTTTGATGCTTTAACGCATGCGTCATTAATTATGAGCCTGCTGGTGAGGTTATCCGTACCATCCATTACCAGATCAACAGATGAGACCAGTTCATAGGCGTTTGATGCGTCGAATGACCCGTTTATGGCTTCTATTTCAACATCGCTGTTGACCTTTGAGAGCCTCCTTTTAGCTGCGTTAACCTTTGAATCGCCTATATCATCTTCTCCGTACAGTGTCTGCCTGTAAAGGTTTGATGAGGTTACGTAATCCCTGTCAATTATTATGATCTTCTTAATCCCGGACCTGACAAACAGATCGGCTATGAGCGAGCCAACACCACCGACTCCAACTACAAGGACACTTGAATTCCGGATCTTGCCGATATCATCCTGGCTGAAAACACGCAACGCCATCTGTCGTGCATACTTATAGTCATCATCCATATCCTACGTATATTGACATCGTATAAATTATTAATAGTCCATTCCCTCCGTTTATGGCCCGGGGATATTCACTGGGATCAAAAATTTGATGCTAAACCGTTCAGAACCAATTGTGACATTTCAGGCACGCATCTGACTGGGAATGATAATTAAAACGTTACCAAGGTTATATATTGAACAATGATCATACTGGATTATGAAAGCTGCATTCTTGAAGAAGATAAATGAGCCTCTCGAGGTGATGGACGTTGATATACCCGATCCCGGAGATAATGAAGTTCTTGTTAAACAGGGGGAAACAGGAGTCTGTTATCGCGATCTTCTGACAGCAACCGGGTTTTTCCCACGGGTGAAGCTTCCGATCATACCCGGCCATGAGATTGGCGGAACTGTGGTTAAGGCCGGAAAGGATGTTAAAAATTTCAAGGTTGGGGACAGGGTGTCAAGCCTTATTTACGTTCCATGCGGGAAATGCGAATACTGCCTGTCTGGAAACGAGAATCTCTGCCCCTACAAGGAATCGTTTGGGGAAACCAGGATGGGGGCTTACAGGGAATATGTAACGGTGCCGGAAATAAGCTTGGTCAGGGCCCCCGGGAATGTTGATGATTCTTCCCTTGCACTGGCCGCATGCGTAACCGGAATGCTTTACCACGCCATGGTTAAACTCGGAAAAATAAATGAAAAATCAACCGTCCTCGTGACCGGCGCCGGCGGAGGTGTGGGATCCCATGCAGTCCAGATGGCAAAAGCTTTTGGATCAAAGGTGATAGCAGAAACGACAAGCGAATCAAAAAAGGAAATGCTTTACAGGATAGGCGCTGATGTTGTGGTGGACGGAAACACGAACTTCAATGAAAAGGTAAAATCAGAAGGGGGATCGGATATTGTTCTGGAAGCCGTTGGAATACATACATTCGAGAGATCATTGAGAAGCCTTAAAATCGGCGGGAAGATGATTGTTATCGGAAATGTTACACCGGAACCTGTAAACCTCCCCCTCGGGCTTATAATACTTAAGGGAAACACCATCAGGGGAAGCATAAGTTCCACGAAGGAAGATGTGAAATCCGCCCTTGATATGGTTTCGAAGGGAAAGATCAAACCTATTATATACAAGAAAGTTCCGATAGACGATGCAAACGATGCGCTTGAGTATCTGAAAAATGGGCAGACACTGGGAAGAACAATGATAAAGTTCTGATGGGCGCGGAATTTTTCATATTTACTAAAAAATACAAATAATTTTAGAAAGATTTAAGTAAAATAGTAATATACTAATTATGATGGAACTCGAAGTTACCAAAAAAGAGAGGGACTGCCTGATATTTATAGAGGAATACAGGAACGGGGATTTTCCAATCAGGCTTAAGGATCTGGCCGCCAGAATGAAGATAAAACCCCCTTCAGTGCTGGAGATACTTGACAGGCTTGAAAACAAGGGGCTCATATCTAAAAGCAGGGGAATGATAGTCCTGACTGAGAGCGGAAAAGAAGAGTACAGAAAGCTCATAAAAGTACACAGAACCATAGAGGCGCTCTATTCAAAATGCGGCATGAACGCTGACGATGCATGCAGAAAAGTCAGCTCATTTGATTATCTTATAAAGCCAGATGATGCTGAAAAAATAGCCATGCTTATTGGCAATCCAAAAAAATGCCCTCACGGGAAACCCATTAACACTGAATAGATCGCTACCGGAATTAAGAATCTTTCCTTCCAGACGTAATTTTATACGGGATTATTCAGATGCAGGCGATTGATCCTGTTTCTTTTGTTTCTTAAATTTATCATTGCTTTCAATTATCGTGGCATACATCAACCATCCCATTATATGCCTCCCGAAATTATCGCCCTTCAGAAAGATCCTGGACTTCTCCATATGAACATGAGCTGTTTCATTACGCTGTTCCTGGATTTTATGCCTTTTAGGCGGATATATAGCGATTTTCATATTCGCCTTAAAGTACGTTCACTTTATTTCATCATTTTCCTGTGATAATAAGATCCTGAAAAAATATATACCTGTAAATGCAGTCAAATGCAGATGCCGTTTATATGCATCTTCGATGAACATTTGCCTGGAAATTCAGTCTATTATTTTTATATGATGATCGGCAAGTTTGCCCGGCAGTTTTTCAAGGGCAGTTTCCCTCAATCCCCTGAACAGGTAATCATCGTGATATGTTTTGTTCCTGAAATAGAAATCATTCTCTACCAGCTTCGCAATTCTCATGATCCCTATGCTTTCAAGCACGTGAATGGATGCTTTATTTTCGATATAGGCTGTTGCAGTATAGTATTTTACATTTATATCAATCATTGATGCATAGATCATGGCATAAATCATTCCCGTATGCCTGTATTTGGGAGATACACCGTAATATATCTCAGCAATGTGCGGCTGTATTTCGGGGCCGTATTCCGGACCGATCACTGATCCTACGAATCCGGCAATTTCATTATCGCCGTTATCTACTGTGGCGAGGTGCATGTACCTGGGGGATACATTCCACCCTTCAGATCTCTTCTTTATGTCTTCAAGGGATGGCATTTCCCTGCTGTAATTTACGAGTATGAAAGAATCCGGGTCTTCCCTGAGATCTCTTAACAAAGCGTAATATGGAATGGCATCTTCCCTGCTCCCCTTCCTGACAAGGATTTCCCTGTCCTTTATATTGAAACGCACGTTTGGGATATCGAAGAATGATATATCAACCTGCATATCGAATCCATGAAATATGAGAAATGGAATACAATTCAGGCATAGCAGATTCACGAATAGAAATCTGCCTATCCTCCTTACGTATGACTTACCGCTGGAATAAAACGCCATGCATGTATTTTGCATTTCCGGTATTAAAATTTTAGAGGATGGACATGTGATCACATATCCCGAATAAATGCGGAAAAAACTGTTAGAAATATTTAAATAAAGATTCAATTGTCGTTACGGTGATAACAATGGAAGAACTCATATGCAATATTGAATTTTCTAAAGAATCCGACGGCGAATTCACAGCAAAGCTCAGGACTGAGATGGGCGGGCTCAGGGAGTATAACGGCAGAACCTTTGAAGACGTCCTCAATCAGGTAATGATGGAGCTTGAGGAAGAATTTTCCTGAACCGTCAGCAGTGTTATAAAATTCTTAATTTCATTCAATCCTTTTCCAATCTATTACTCTTTTACCCTGCAGGTCTCAGGTCTGCTGTCCGGAAACGATGCAATTTAAATCTGCCTTATTTGCTTTAATTCTGCCAGTTTTAAAAATTTTAAAATAGTATATTGGCAATAAGGGATCATGGATAATAATGGCGGCATAATTCTCAGAGTTGCTGAAGCAAATCAAACTGACCCCGGGATGTCAAGAGTAAGGCTGGATGAAAGCTCCAGGCGATTACTTGAAGCAGAGATCGGGGATGTAATTGAGATCGAAAAGGTCAGGAAAACAGTCGGGAGGGTCTACAGGGCCAGGCCTGAAGATGAAAATAAGGGAATAGTCAGGATAGACAGCGTTATGAGGAATAACTGCGGTGCTTCAATAGGAGACAAGGTAAAAGTAAGAAAAGTTCATACAGAGATTGCAAAAAAAGTAACGCTGGCGCCAATAATAAGAAAGGATCAGAGGCTTAAATTTGGCGAGGGAATTGAGGAATACGTCCAGAGGGCGCTTATACGCCGGCCGATGATCGAGCAGGACAATATAAGTGTTCCCGGGCTTACACTGGCAGGCCAGACCGGGCTGCTTTTCAAGGTCGTCAAAACAGTGCCCAGCCATGTGCCCGTGGAGATAGCGGATGAAACAAAGATAGAGATCAGGGAGGAACCTGCCTCGGAGATTCTTGAGGAGGTTTCCCGTATAAGTTATGAGGATATTGGAGGACTTTCTGAACAGCTCGGGAAGATCAGGGAGATGATAGAGCTTCCGCTGAAACATCCAGAGCTTTTTGAAAGGCTTGGCATAACACCTCCGAAGGGCGTTATACTTTTCGGGCCGCCAGGAACAGGAAAAACGCTTATTGCAAGGGCAGTCGCAAATGAATCAGGCGCTAATTTCCATTCAATAAACGGGCCGGAGATCATGAGCAAATATTACGGGCAGAGCGAACAGAAACTCCGTGAAATCTTCACCAAGGCAGAGGAAACTGCCCCGTCGATAATTTTCATCGATGAGATAGATTCAATAGCCCCGAAGAGGGAAGAGGTGCAGGGTGAAGTTGAAAGGAGGGTTGTAGCACAGCTTCTCACCCTCATGGATGGGATGAAGGAAAGAGGGCACGTTATAGTCATAGGAGCCACAAACAGGATAGACGCGGTGGATCCCGCCCTCAGGAGACCGGGCCGTTTTGACAGGGAAATAGAAATAGGTGTACCTGACAAGAACGGCAGGAAGGAGATACTCGCCATACACACCAGGAATATGCCATTCGGAATGAGTGAGGAGGAGAAGAGCAAATTCCTTGATGACCTTGCAGGATACACCTACGGGTTTGTCGGCGCAGATCTTGCGGCACTCGTCAGGGAAAGCGCCATGAATGCACTTCGCAGGTATCTCCCTGAAATAGACCTGGATAAGCCAATCCCGACCGAGATACTTGAAAAAATGACTGTTACAGAAGATGACTTCAAGGAGGCACTGAAAGCCATAGAGCCCAGCAGCCTCAGGGAAGTGATGATAGAGGTTCCGAATGTCAGATGGGAGGATATCGGCGGGCTTGAGGATGTCAAGAGGGAGGTCAAAGAAACCGTTGAACTTCCGCTTCTCAAGCCGGATGTTTTCAAGAGGCTTGGCATAAGGCCATCAAAAGGATTCCTGCTTTACGGGCCGCCTGGTGTAGGAAAAACGCTGCTGGCAAAGGCCGTAGCAACCGAGAGCAATGCCAACTTCATATCCATAAAGGGACCGGAGGTTCTCAGCAAGTGGGTTGGCGAGAGCGAGAAGGCCATAAGGGAGATATTCAAGAAGGCAAAACAGGTGGCACCTACCATAGTGTTCCTTGACGAAATTGATTCTATCGCTCCAAGGAGGGGTACATCAAGCGATTCCGGTGTTACCGAAAGGATAGTTAACCAGCTTCTGACCTCGCTTGATGGAATTGAGGTGCTGAATGGAGTGGTCGTAATTGGTGCAACAAACCGCCCGGATATAATGGACACAGCACTTCTCAGGGCCGGAAGGTTTGACAAGCTGATCTATATACCGCCACCTGACAGGGATGCCAGGCTGAGCATACTGAAAGTGCACACAAAGAATATGCCGCTGGCCAAGGATGTTGATCTGGAGGGCCTTGCATCAAAAACCGACGGGTATGTGGGCGCGGATCTTGAGAACCTTTGCAGGGAGGCAGGAATGAATGCATACAGGGAAAACCCCGATGCAACAGAAGTTACGCAGAAGAACTTCCTTGATGCAATGAAAGTTATCAGGCCGTCCGTTGATGATAATGTCCTGAAATTTTACCAGCAGCTTGGAGAAAATATGAGCAAGAGCGTATCGGAAAGGAGAAAGGAGCTCCAGGATCAGGGCCTGTACCTCTGATCCCTCCTGAATTTTTTAAATGGTCTTCCGATCTGGACTGGCATTTTTTTCCTTTGAAATAACTGTATCGATCAATAAATAGACCGATTTTACAATAGGAACCTGGATATCATGAAAATAAAAATATATAGAAGATTCCGTTATCTATACAATGGATTTTCTTACGAGACTGATAAACAGATCCGTGGTATCCTCAACCGGTGACGTTATAGGAAGCGTTGAGAATTTTATCATAGACAGCAAATGGAATGTTCTCTCCATGATCGTGAAACCATCTCCGAAATCCCAGTTCCGAATACCCAAAGATTCAGATGGAAAATACATAATACCGATCGCTAACATATCGGCCGTAAGGGAAGTTATCATAGTCATGAATCCTGAATCGATCAGAATAAGCGGCCCTATATAGACGATATGCTCTGGCTTGCTATTGTCCCTCCAGTTACTATATCGATCAGCTTTACATATTTTATATAGTTTGAAGCTGTTGCCTTTATACTGATAATAGTAAGGCTGCTCAGATACGGGGGCCCGTTCACAACAATTGTCCAGTCCTGGACGTTAAATGTACCGGTTGCCAGGGGAACTATGGCAACATCGCCCGAAGAATTTTCTATCTCCAGGTCAACCTTATTTAGCGATATGTTGCCATTGATCCCGGATATGTATATTGAGTATGAAGCCAGATCACCGGCAGGGGACGAACTGTTGCTGACCGTCATTGATGCAATCGGCGTAGGAGAGCTTATGATAGATACATATCCTCCGAGAAGTGAATAAAGAGTAGCAGCAAGGACAATTGTTATGGCTATCAGGAGTATTGTTGCTATGATAGGCGATACTGCTTTATCTTCTCTTTTAGTTATCATCATACATTGCTATGTACATATACGTATTAAAATTCTTTCGCATGAATTGAAATTTCGTGTCTCATATCATGTTAAAAATAAGGCATTTTATTGATTGATACTTATCGTCACGAGAAAAAGTTCTAGAACGTATTGCATCATTTCCATCCCTTTTTTATTCCGGAATTCAGTATGTATTCCGATACAAGTCCTGGAGGTACCATCTCAAAATAGTAATTGATGGCATCGAGATCAGGGGATATTTCCCCGGGATCATGACTGGCAAACTCCGGATAATTGTCCGGGCTGTAATTTTTTTCTATTTTCATTTCTGTCGACAGCACTATAAATTTCTTCCCGAAGTATGACGAACAGAGGGCAAGTGGCATGGATCCGGTCTTGTTTATCACGGTTCCATCGGAAAGAATAGAATCTGATCCTATGATAACAGCCCCGCAGCTTCTAACCGCTATGCACATTGAGGAATCAGTGGTTATCCTGGCACGAATTCCCCTGTCCCTGAGCTTGTATGCCATTATGGCTCCCTCGTTCCTTGGCCGGCTTTCGAGAACCGTGACCTCCTCCAGGTCCCGCATAGCGGCAAGGGTATCGTAAACCATTGAGCTGTTGCTTATTGTGACAATTTTCCTTTCCTTTATATGATCAGCGGCAATGCGGGCAACTTCTTCATTCTGCCTTTCGATGATCGCCGGGATATCATAAAAGCTGTGATCTTCTGCCATCTTCAGTGAAAGTGATGTAACGTTCCTGATCAGCGCCATCCCTGTGAATTTTGAATTGATTCTCTCCGATGCTTCCCGCAATTCGCCTATTGTAAGCCCGTTCTCCATGAAGAAATGGAATATCTTTATTGCAAGTTCCGTGGAACCAGATGTGCTGTCATTCAGGATTTCATCTATGCAGGCCATTCACATCATCGTGAATGAAACTGAATAACCGCACTCAAATTCTCCATCCGGATCGAGCTTTATCAGGCCTATGCCGTTATTGAACGAATCTACCGCGCCGGTCATTGGCTCCACCGCTAGTGAATATCCTTTTGAATATTTACCGTTGTAAATTACAAAAAAGGGCATATTCTTCCTGATCATTGTCATGGTGAATGAACTCCCCCTGAGCACAAGATTTCCACCCCCCATGAATTCATTGTCATATTGCTTCTTAAATGAATCATCGTCAAAATTGTACCTCTCCATCCTGCCGGTCGGAAAATACCCGTCATATTCCAGGATCTTTGTCTCTGTCTCCGGCTTAAGTATCCAGCTTCCACCAAAGTTGAAATATGGATGGAAACCTATGAGCAGCGGGGACCTTTTCTGGCCCTCATTCTTTACCCGTACATCCGTTTCAAAAGTGTTCTCAGATACCATAAATTCAACGTCCACTGAAAGTATCGAGGGATAGGCGTTATCATCCAGTACGTAGGAAAGAACTGCCCTGTTCTCCTCCGGCTTCCTGAAAGAAAATATCTTGTCAAGTACAAGTCCGTGTATACTGTTTTCACCGTCGTTCTTTGGCAGCTGGTAATATATGCCGTCAAATGGGTATATTGCGTCCTTCACCCTTCCTGCATAGGGGAATAAAAAAGCAGCGCCATAGTGAGTCGGCGAATTATCGTAATTTTCCAGAAGCATGTTTCTGCCCTTGAAAAAAAGAGAATCCAGGTGTGCCCCCCTCTCAGATATCTCAGCTTTTAATTCACCATTTGAAATTATCATTCATATCACAGTTGGTAAAGTTAAGAACCGTTGTTAATCTTTTCTATAATCCAGCAAACGATAATCATCACGTGTTCTTAGCGGTTTAATGGCGTTCTCAGGGACTAAGAAGATCGTAGCACCTGTTTGTTATTATTCCGGATGCACCATTTTCCACAGCGATGATCGCAGATTCCCTTGAATCGACAGGCCAGGGAAAAACATCTATTCCGCTTTCCGCAAAAATCCTGTACCTCTTCATCTCCACAGAATTGACCTCGGGCAGGAACGCTGTTATGCCCATCTCCTTCAGGTCCGAAGGATTGACTTCCCCTATGTATTTGAGTGAGGTCCTGTCAAAATCCAGCCCCAGAGCTATTTCCTTCGTGATATCCTTCATGCTTTCAAGCGATACGGGATTGAATGAAATTACAATGGTATTTTCAAACCTTCCAAATTCCCTTACAAGCTTATAAACAGCATTTTCAAGGCCGTTGTCAAGCATCCTTCCGTCATCCGTTACGGTTTTGAGCTCAACGAAAAGCTTCTGATCTGGAAATTCCCGGAAAACGTTTTCCAGCAGCGGTATCCGGTATTTTCCGTTTATCTTCGCTTTCTTGATGTCGGAATATTCGGATTCCTCTATGATTCTTTCTACTCCTGTCATTCTGCGGATGCTGAAATCATGATGAACAACCACGTAACCGTCTGAGGTCAGGTGCACATCCATTTCTACAGCATCGCATCCCCTGGCAAATGCATCCTTGAAGGATTCTAAAGTGTTCTCGGGATATCTTTCTGTATCCCCTCTGTGACCTATTACAGCATAATTTCGAAATACCACTCTCATCATCCCGTAATTATCCTTATTTTTCATGAAGCGAATCTTTCATCCAGGTTTCCCGATGACGGATTAATTATATTAACGCGTATAATTCCTGGCATATGAAGCGATTTTTTAGTCCGGTTCCCGGATGTCTATTGCCTGCCTTATTGCTTCCTCATCATTTTTATTTATAAAGTATTTTACATGAAAATTTTTATACGCACTTTCCAGCAAACATCTCGATCTGGGCGCTGGTTGAAATAAGTGAAGTATTCTGAAGATTTATAGCATCATAGGCCATAATGAATTACGGTAATGATAACAGTACTGATAACGGCGGAAGGGAGGAAAACTTACATTATGGAGGCCGTACGATCAGCTTTAAACCAGACGGTTAGCAGGGATAGCTATGAAATAATTGTGAGCAAAGACTTCACCGATGAAAATATAGACCGTTTTTTAGATGCTAACGGCGTAACGAATATGGTCTACAGGGCGAATGGATCCGGCGACAGGGTGGCCAGGGCCATAAAGGAGGCCAATGGCGAAATTATATCATTTCTGGACGATGATGATCTCTTCGAAAAAGAAAAGCTTGAGAGAATAGAATCCAGCTTCAAGACGTTTGATATACAGTTTTACAAAAATTCGACCACACCGGTGGTTTACAACGGAAACGTTGCATATTCCTTCCAGCCGGTAATTAAGAGCGATATTTATGCGAAATATCCATCGAAAAAGATCGTAAGGAAATTTGCAAAACTCAGATCCGATTTCAACAGCAGTTCGATGTCGGTTAGAAAAGAAATGCTGCTTAATCACGTTAACGATCTAAGGAAAATAAAACTCGCGGTGGATTCCTTCTATTTCTATCTATACGCCTCCATGGGCCTGCCATTATATTACGATTCCAAACGGCTTTCTGTATACAGGATATTCAGAAAAAGTACATCAAGGAATATCGAAAACCTGGATGATTTTATACAGTTTAAAAGAAAGTTCATTCCCCAATACTGCAGGGATATGGAAATTATCAAAAGGATATCTGAAGGTACGGATGCTGCTTTTCAGGCAGGCATGAATCTTTCTCTCCAGAAGGTTTTCTATAATCTTTACGTAGGAGATGAAGACAGCGCATGTCACGGTTCCATAAGTGATTACATTAAAGCCTATGCAATGAAGAGGAAGAACTATATTTTTCTCTCCTGCTTTAAAGCACTGAAGCCATGGGCAATTGAAAGAGATTTCACTCTCGAAAGAAGAGAAACGAATAGCCTGAATAACATGTGAAAGAATCGTAAACGTATAAGAGATCATAAAATGATCTGAAAACGTTTTATAAAAATTCTAGACAATACATATTCCATGATTTCAATTACATATAACCGTTCAATTTGTATAGCTTCATAAAAATTAGTTATATAATCGGTACGATGATCGGGAAAATCGAATGCCTGTTGCCCTATTCCGGGTTTAATTTCCGGGAGAAGCGGAATAATTTATATATGCCGGCATGACATATTAGCACAATGGCTATCGAAGTCCCTTCAGACTCGGCCCTTATCCTGATAGATGTACAGAAGGCGTGGGATTCCAGCAAATGGGGGAAGCGCAACAACCCTGATGCAGAAATTGTAATAAACCGTCTTCTCACATTCTGGCGAAAACAAGATTTGCACGTAATACACGTGAGGCATGACTCGATGAATCCCGATTCACCGCTCAGGGTCGGAAAGCCCGGATTTGAATACAAGGATGAAGCAAGGCCAATCGCTGGTGAGATCGAAATAGTAAAGCATGTGAACAGTGCATTCATCGGGACAAAACTTGAAGCTTTACTGAGGGAAATGCACCTGGTCAACGTCTTCATATGCGGCATCACAACTGATCATTGTGTCAGCACTACAGCAAGGATGTCTGGAAATCTCGGATTCTCCACGTATGTTATCTCGGATGCGTGCGCAACTTACTCACGGATGGACGAGAAAGGGGAGGAGATTCCGGCAGAGACTGTTCACAGAGTGAATCTTGCGTCAATCAACGGAGAATTCTGCAGAGTCATAAGATCCGTCGATATATTCCTTCCTTAGGATTAACTCGATGACATATACATCATGATCTCAGTTCCAGATGGTCCAGGTGTTGATCAGCAGGATCTTTTCGAAATTACAGCAATTTGTATACACTTCTATCAAAAAAATTAAGAGAGGATAAACGTGTAAAAATTTACTAAAAGACAATTATAAATTAAAACATCGTAAATTTTATTCAATTACTTACAATGCCCGTTATGATCATTTATGCATATTGAAAAAATGAATGTTAACGGTCAATCATGCAGATAGGGAAGGGATAGTTATGCAGGGAATTTTATTTAAGGCATTTTAATTTTTGATACGGAATTTTATGTGGCTATAATAACACACAAGAAACAATGCGGAGGGGGGGATTTGAACCCCCGAATTCCTACGAAAATGGACCCTGAATCCATCGCCTTTGACCAGTCTCGACAACCTCCGCTACCTGTATACTTTCGGCAGTTTATTGATGAATAAGATATGAATATTTCTGTCAAAAGTGGACGATACGTTACAAAATAATTTCATGTTTCGCATAATTTGATAGATTATAACAAACATAGTGAATTATAAATCATGTTCCTGAATTTATTGCTAAACTTTTTTATCTAGTATTAAATGTAGCATACGGCGAAGGAATTTGGACTCCGGAATCAATAACATAAGGTTTGATGAGCTCAGGAGGACACCTCTTCTTGACGTAATAACCGTTCTTTCATCAATGGGCGTATTTATGGACGGATTCGCCCTTTCAATATTTTCTATTGCACTGCCTTACATGGAAAACATATTTCTGACGAGAGCGTATTTTGTTTCCCTTGCAGCAGCCGGCATATATATAGGCATGTTCGCGGGAAGCCTTGTAATAGGGCGCTTATCTGACAGCATAGGAAGGCGTAAAATGTACGTCTATGATCTTCTCATAACCACAGTTTTTCTCCTTCTTACGGCTTTCTCAACCAATGTATGGGAATTTTTTATCTTTGAACTGCTGGCCGGAATCGGGATAGGTGCGGATTATCCCCTAAGTTCATCGATACAGGCAGAATTCTCGCCGAAAAAGAGCAGGGGTTCGTTCCTTGTTTTCAACATATTCATGTGGACGATTGGATCCATGGTTTTTTACCTCATTTCCATACCGATAGTTCTATATTCAGGATCATTTGCCTGGCGGCTCATGTATATTGTAGGGGCGCTTGTTCCAATTAGCGTGATCATAGTAAGGCGCATACTTCCCGAAAGCCCGTACTACCTGGTAAAGTCTGGAAATGTTGAGGAAGCAAAGAAAGTCGCCAATGAAATTGGACAGGAAGCTGGCGTAAACGATGTGGAACCACCTCATGTTGATCCGGGAAAAACAAAATTTTCAGATGTGTTTACAGGACGTTACCTTCCACTCATAATATTCGTGTCCCTAGCGTGGTTTTCATATGATGTTTCAAGTTACGGTGTATGGAACTATACACCATCGATATTCATCTCCGTTGGCGCCTCATATGTTAGCACTGTTGTGGAAACACTCCTTGAGGAAATACCTGTGGTAATCGGTTTTATCGTATGCCTGATATTCATTGAGAGGATCGGAAGAAAATTCTTAGAAACTGCCGGTTTTGGACTTGCCGGCGTATCGCTTCTTTTCTTTGCTCTTTTATCCATGCACCACGCTCTCCCATTCATTTTTGTCTTCATTGCATTTGCTATGATGCATTTCTTCCACAATATGGGCCCGACAAATATCACATACGTATATCCCGTAGAAATATTTCCAACGCGCATAAGAGGCACTGCCATGGGAATAGCCACAGCCGCGTCCAGGATCGGGGCAATACTTGGAGTTGTTGCATTTCCAATAATTACCGATATGCTGAACAAATCGTACGGGCTTTCATACGGTTTGCTGTTCTTTGCGATCTTTGAATTTATAGGCTTCTTTGTCACCCTGTTCCTTGCACCTGAAACGAAGGGAAAACCACTGGCATGAACCTCATTTCCCGGTTCTGGGAACACGATTTATAATCAAGACGGCGACTGCCATGGCAATCAGGCCGGATCCTATGAACCTCCACATCCACACGTAGGACAGTATATCAACGATCTCCCCGGAAACAGGCGTTCCAAGGATCGTGCCGAGGCTTACCATCATCAGGCTGACTCCACTGTAGAGTCCTATATCCTTCTTTGGCGCAAATTCAGAAATAATGGTAACGTAAGTACTGTTCCAGCCTATTGCAGTCATTCCGATGAAGAAGGTAATCACGCCCGATACAAATACTGGAAAACCCCTGCGGGAAAAAACAAAGAAAAGGATCCCGGCCATGACCATGATCAGCGATATCATGTACGATCTGTTCTTCGGGAAGATTATGGATGATAGGTTTACCCAGAAAAGCCTTCCAGCGACTGATCCGGCAAGCAGGATCGCCAGAAGCAGTTCAGCAAAAATTACAGGGATGCCGCCTGCCTTCATATAAACAACGTAGTATGTGAGAAGAGATTGCTGGCCCCACGACAGAAAGGCTATAGGGAAGCTGATCATTAAAAGATCAGTGTTCTTCCATGCCCTGAAAAGATCATGGAAGTATCCTTTCCTCGTACTTACACCGGTCGAATTTGCCGCATCTTTCTTTACTAATAACGATACTATCAATGAGACCGCTGCAATAACAAAAAGCGCAGCTTCAAGCGATAGATGGATTGCAATTAAAGGAAGCGACACAGCTGCAATTGCAGCGCCTAAGGGAACACCGGACTGCTTTATGCCCATTGCCCGTGCATGCCTTGGATAGTAAGCACTCATGACGAGGCTGTTCGTTGATGGGGTCACTATCCCGTAACCGAAGCCTATTATAAAAAAGCCAGAAACGAGTTCTATATAATTCTTTGAAATGGCAGCTGTCAGGGAACCTGCAGCCATCAGGGCAAAGGAAATTTTTATCGCGGAATTCTTCCCGATCCGGTCGACAAAGAAGCCTGCCAGTGAGGACATAACGAAGGAACCGGCGAATATTATGCTTGTGATGAGGCCCAGTTCCGCAGAGCTGAGCTGGAATCTTGACTTTATGAACGGGGCCAGCGGTGAATAAGCTGAAACGTCAAAATTCCCAAGCGTCATGAAGATCAGTGACAGGAGGGCAACGGATGAAAGCCGCCCGGATAGCTTCATGAAATGCGTAACATCCATGGCCTTATGAATTAAACCATTGTTCGTAAATGATTGCTGAATCGCTTCAAAATGGATTCGGTAAAAATTTCACTTAGCCATGCTAGTTTTTTACGCGGATCCTTGATATGTGTACCATATCGATGCTCTTCTCGCCATAAATGGAGGAATATAAAGACTGGATGCCGGAAGGGGGATGGAACTTTTAATTGAAGAAGGCAAGTTAAAGATAAAATTTATGAATATTACGAATAAATTTTATTTCGCAGAAAATGATCAATTTTCACCTGGTGTTTGCACTTCACTTCGCTATATTTGAAATAGCCAGATCCATGTTTTAACGATTCCCATAACCGTATAAGAAAAAAATATTATATTCATGTTCATATTTCATACGGGTTGATCATAAGAAAGCCTGATGCTCTTGAAAATTCGTTCATCCCTGAAAAGTTGCTCTACAGGGACAATGAGATAGAAACTTTCAGAAAAAACCTCGTTTACCCTATGATGAACGGCATAATGTCCAATTTTATAGTATACGGGGATTCCGGCACAGGCAAGACCGTTACGATGAGGTATATAATAAGGGAAACAAAGACCCCGCATGCGATCTATGAAAATGCAATTTCATACAGATCGATAAAGAGCGTCCTTGCAGACATACTTTCAAGGGAGGGTGTTATCGTTTCTGAAAGGGCCTCATATGCGAACATATTTTCAAGATTCGCAAAATTAACTGAAAAATATGGAAAAAATATGATCATTGTCATTGATGAGGCATCCAGCATACTGAGGAATGATCCGGAGGGAATCTATTACCTCTTAAGGGCTGAAGATTCCTTTGGCGTCAATATTTCCACGGTTTTTGTCATGATGGAGGATCCTATCCTGTTTCTCGATTCCAAGACCAGGAAATCCTACGGGATATTCAATGAAATAAAGTTCAGGAGGTATTCAAAGGACGAGCTTTATTACATTGCTGAGGATCGTGCGAAAAGATCACTTTTTGAAAATGCATATGATTCTTCAATTATTGATTACATTTCAGAGATATCATCAGAATTCGGAAGTGCAAGGTATGCTATAGATATTCTTCAGAAGGCTTCGTATATAGCCGAATACAGGAAGGCGGATCGCGTGGAATACGATGATGTCCGTGCTGCAAAATCCATGGTTACACCGTTTGTAACAGAAAGCAGGCTTGCAGAACTGGATGCAGATGGCCTGATAACGCTGCTAGCCGTGTGCCGCTGCCTTTCTGACAGCAGCAGGACAGATGTTGCATGCGTTTCCCATTTTAAGGGCATAATTTCCGAGCAGTACAGTTATAATGGAAAATCGGATATATACGAGGATCTGAAAAATCTTGAGAGGATCGGGATAATAAATTCAACGCTTGAGGGGCGTGGCAGGGCGAGGGGGGTCTCGAAACTCATAACCATATATGATGTTCCTGTAAGCGTCCTCATACGGAAAGTTGAAAATCTTCTAAACGAACTTTTTTGATCATATTCCTGTATATAAAATCAAAGGGCTCAAATGCCCTTGCAAGGTAACGCCTGTAAAAATTATAGTCAACATTTGAATCCCTTCCTAAACCGATAATTTTTCTTTTATAATCCGAAACAACATAGCTTACCTCTTTTCCGGGATATACATTGCCATTCTCCATGCATTTACCTGTTACATGTTTTCCGATTGTATCCACCGAGTAGTATTCCGGATACCGTGATATCTTAAGATTTATGGAGAAGTACTCCGCCGGAAAATTTCTGATGTTACGGATGTACCATGATTCCAGGTCCTTTATATCTCTGTATTTTTGGTATATATCGTATTCATTTTTGCAGCTTTCAAGTATTTTCAATGCATCCATCTGGAATTTCCTTGATATTGCCGGTACATCATTCCTCCTCAGGTCTATGCCCCTTACCTTGTATTTTCCATCGTAGCCAAGGCCAAAATATCGGGACGGCGATCCTGTTCCGTCATGTTCCGGAAGGAAAACTATCCATCTGTAGTGCCCGCTCACAACAATGTCGATACCTGTTTCTGCTTTAATTTCTGATAATACCATGTTTATGTCACCGTCACCCTTTATCCAGAGGGAATCAACTATGCCATGGAGTACCTCAAAACCATTTTCATGGGCTATGCGGATTGCCTCAGCCAGTATTTTCCTTCCTGTCCCGGTTATCTTCTCATGTATCTCTATCTTTCCGAACTTTGCGTTCCTGTATCCTGTGTATCCAAATGAGGTCAGGAGCATCCATTTGAGCGCCTTATTTCTGTTATGGTATATCTCGTTGATATCATCCATTGCCTTATACAGAAGCCTTTTTTCAAGGAGCTTTGAAAGCGATCTTGATAAAAAGTGATCGTTTCCGATCGACAGGCCGTATCTCACGATTATGCTCGGGTACATTGAAGAGAAGTCTATTTCGTATACGTCCTCGTATATGCCGGGACGTGGCTGAAGAACGAGACCTCCACGATCGTTTTCAATGAGTTCCTGAATTCCCTTTTCATCCTCGTTATCATCCTTTTTTGACGGAACCAGTATGCCTTCTGCCAGTGCATCCGCAATCTCCATGGATGACACCGCCGTGCCAGGTGTTATTATTGATGCCTGCAGTGGCGGGATCCTTGACATCCTGGACAGCTCGATTAAACCGCTTATACCGCTTTCCCTGTAGATAAATGAAGACGAGTTTATGGCTATCTTCCCATAAATATCGACGTAAGGATCCCTGTAATGAATCTGGCCGTATGATGTGAAGCTTTTCCCTCCGTAGTAACGTGACGGGATTCCTAATTCCCTTATCTTCATGAAAAAATTGTAAGCGTTTGAATAAACAATTATATCCGAGGTCTTCAGTTCGTTTTCAATATCGCTGTCCGTGGCTTTTTTGCCTCCTATGGTACAAATGCCGTCTTCGCAGTCAAAAAATACCGTTTTTAAATCGGGATCTCCTTCGTACGGGCTGGCTGTTTCAAAAAAACTCAGCCCGTGAACAGCCATGAACCGGAGAACCGGATTGATATCGGCATTGAATATCCTGTACTTTCTCCCCATACCTATCCCATCGTATATTATCCCTGCAATGCCGGGTATTTTTGAGGGCTTAGCGTATACTGTTATTCCTGGCATTTCCCCGTAAACATCCCTCCTTCTGGAAAAATCGTATCTGAATCCGGTTTCATCCAGCTGCCTTGCAAGGAAATCAAGATCATACGCATCGCCGGTTACAAAAAACCATGATCTGTTCTCATAAATTCTTCTGTATGTCCTTCCATTTTCCATGGAATAAAGTGTTATTTTATCTGTTCCTCCAGCATTGATATACGTTTGACCACCTCAACCAGTACGGATATAATGAACCCTATGTCAGGGTCTATGGTTGAATAGGTTACGCTGGCAGAATTGGTCTTTCCATATCTTATTATATCATCAACAATAGAGGAATCGCCTTTTCTCATTATCCTCTTCATTTCCTCGATTTCCGAAACGAGCGAATCTATGCTTTGCCTTGCGCTTGGTGTGCTTCTGCCCATCTATCTCACCGGCCTGAGCATGAAATTATAGAAATTGTAGCTGCCAACGACATTAAAATAGATGTCACAGCCACGGTAATAGCTTCTGATCTGCATTATTTCGCTCAGGGACACTATATCCTTCACAGGCCATGAATTGACAATTTCAGCTGCTGCAGATATTATGAACGGCATGTCGTCGGCTTCCATGAGTATCCTCTTTAGCTGGTACACGGTAAGTATCCTCTGTATTTTCGCATTGAAATTCCACCCCCTGAAATCAATCATTATCCCGTCTGATATCAGGAAATGCGATGAATAGTATTTTTTGAGCAGATCCTTCAAACGGTCCTCGTCAATTTTAGGTGTCTGAAATACCTCAAGATGCCCGATCATGCATTTACATAAACAGGATACTAGAAGACCGTTTCTAAAACAAACAAAAATGTAAAATATGCTGGAAAAAGGCATTGATCAACGAGTTTAAAAAGTTATACGGCATTAATAACAATGCGCCCGGATAGCCAGGAATCAGGCAATCAAGATCAAATTACGAAAATCCGGATCTCGGACTATGGCATAGACGGAAATGCGGATATGAATTACAATTAAAAAACTGAAAATAATTAAAAGGTTAAAAATAAATTTTAAGGGATCAGAGAGACGAATAATAATCCACGTCGTAAGGCTCTGGCCTTAATCCCTTTCTTTCCCTTATTGATTTCACAACACCATCAAGAAGATCGGGCGGAACTCTCTGGTATCCCGCGTTTTCGAAGCTCCAGAGGACTTTTCCACCGGTGGCGCTTCTTATTGCAGATGCGAAACCAAACATTCCGGACACTGGTATTCTGGATATGACTGTAACTTCTTCCCCTTCCTGCTTCATATCCTCTATTATTCCACGCCTCTGCTGTACCTCGTTTATAGCGGCGCCCATTTCCTCCTGGGGAACAGATATGAATACGCGCTGTATTGGTTCCAGCAGTACACGCTTTGCTTCGCACATTGCGCCGTATAATGAGTTCCTGCCTGCGGGTATTACCTGGGCCGGGCCCCTGTGTATACTGTCCTCGTGGAGTTTTGCATCAACGAGCCTTGCCTTGACGCCGTACACCTTTTCATTGGCAAGAGGACCCCTTGCCATTACCTCTGTAAAAGCCTCTATCAGGAGTTCCATTGTCTCGTCAAGGTACTGTATTCCCTTTGTTACGTCAAACATCATGTTTGTGCCGTCAACGCATACAAGGCCCTTCGCCTCGTCCCTGTCCATGCCCTTTCCTACGAGCAGCTCAACTAGAGCCTTCTTATCCTTGAATTTTGAACCCTGTGGAATATCGCCATCCTCAATTGCCTGTATTATTTCCGGTTTCAAAGGTTCAACTTCAAAGTAGAATCTGTTATGCTTGTTCGGTGATTTTCCTTCAAAAGGACCGCCTTTCTTTTCAACAGTTTCCCTGTAAACGACAATTGGTTCGGATGTTTCAACTTCCACTTTATAATCATTCTTTATCCTGTACAGCGTGACATCAAGGTGCAGCTCACCCATACCCGATATAAGATGCTCCCCGGTTTCCTGGTTTATATCGACTTCGATCGACGGATCCGCTTTGGATATGTCACGGAGCACATCTATGAGCCTGGGAAGATCTGCGGTGTGCTTTGCCTCTATTGCAAGAGTCACCACAGGATCCGAATAATGTATCATGGGTTCGAATGGTTCCATGTTTTCGACAGAAGATACTGTAGCTCCCGCAATTGCACTTTTAAGCCCAACCATTGCGGCTATGTTTCCTGCCGTTACCTCCTCAACCGGTATACGGTCAGCGCCAACCATCATAGCCAGAGTCTGGACCTTTGCCTTTCCGCCATTCACTATGTAAAGGTCGGTGCCTTTCCTGACCGTTCCGCTGAAAAGCCTTCCAATTGCTATTTCCCCTGCATGCGGATCAATTATTATTTTTGTTATCATCATGCTTACAGGGCCCTTATAGTCGCAGGTCATCATTGCTTTTCCGACCTCAGAATTTATATCACCTTTCCATATGGACTGAATCCTGTAAGCCTGTGCAGTCTTTGGATCCGGAAGGTGTCTTATGACCATGTTGAGTATTATTTTATGAAGCTGATTTTTCTGGGCAAGTTCCTTCTGCTTCCCTGCCTTGACATAATCAACAATATCCTTGAAAGTTATCTTGGTTTCTGCCATGGATGGCACAGAAATGGCCCAGTTATTATATGCAGATCCAAAAGCAACGCGCCCGTCCTGGACCGACACCTGCCAGTCCTTGGTAAATTCCTTGGGGGCGTATTTGACAATAAGCCTGTTGACGTCTGATATAATTTTCGTGAATTTTTTCTGCATTTCATCGCTATTAAGGCGGAGCTCGTTTATGAGCCTGTCAACCTTATTTATGAACAGAACCGGCTTTACGTGTTCCCTCAGTGCCTGCCTTATGACTGTTTCTGTCTGCGGCATAACACCTTCTACTGCATCAACAACAACAACCACTCCGTCAACAGCCCTCATAGCCCTTGTAACATCGCCTCCGAAGTCAACATGGCCGGGGGTATCTATCAGGTTAATCAGATAGTCTTTTCCCTGGAAAGAATGGACCATTGATGCAACAGCTGCATTTATTGTAATTCCCCTTGCCTGTTCCTGTTCATCGTAATCCAGGACCAGCTGTTTTCCCGCAAGATCTTCGCTCATCATGCCTGCGCCGGCTATAAGATTATCACTCAGCGTTGTCTTACCATGATCAATATGAGCCACAATACCGATATTTCTGATCATTTCGGTATGCTCAACAATCTTTAACGCTTTCTCTATATTATCTTCTTTTCTTCCCATAAATAAACACCATATTTTTAAATATTAAAAATAAAAAAATTAACTCTTTATCTGTATTTCTATCTGGACTCCATCTGGAATCGGTATTCTCATAAGTTGTCTTAATGTTCTTTCATCAGCGTCGACATCGATCAGGCGTTTGTGTATTCTCATTTCCCAGTGATCCCAGGTATTTGTTCCCTCGCCATCAGGACTCTTTCTGACCGGCACAACAAGCTTCTTCGTAGGAAGAGGCATTGGACCGTGAATTTCAACCCCGGTCCTGCTTGCGATTTCCCTGATCTCACCGCATACCATGTCAACAACTTTGTGTTCAGTGCCACTCAATGAAATTCTTGCTTTGTAAGATGCCATGGGATTACCTCTTTTCTACATCAATGCACTGGCCAGCTGCAACCGTCTGGCCCATATCCCTTACCGCAAACCGGCCGAGTTGCGGTATTTCAGATATTTTTTCTATTACCAGCGGCTTGTCAGGCACTACTTTTACAATAGCGATATCTCCTGTCTTGATGAAATCCGGTTTTTCCTTCAGGGTTGTTCCATCCTTCGGATTTATTGTTTTCACGATTTCTTCTATCTTGCACGCAACCTGGGCTGTATGCACGTGGAATACAGGCTTGTATCCCGGAGCAATAACGCTCGGGTGGTTAAGTACAACCAGCTGTGCTGTGAAACCCTTTACGACCGTAGGTGGAGTGTCGGTATGCCCGCATACATCCCCTCTCTTTACATCATTCTTGGCTATTCCCCTTACATTAAAACCGATGTTGTCTCCTGGCTCGGCCTGGGGTATAGCTTCATGATGCATTTCTATTGATTTTACATCTCCCTGCTTATCAGCCGGAAGGAATATCACCTTATCCCCGGGCTTCAGCACTCCAGTTTCGACCCTTCCAACTGGAACAGTTCCTATTCCGGTTATTGAATATACATCCTCAACAGGAATGCGGAGTGGCTTTGTGGTAGGCTTATCAGGTACCTTGAAAGCGTCCAGTGCCTGAAGCAGTGTCGGGCCCTTGTACCATGGCATGCTGGGACTGGGTTTTGTTATATTGTCGCCTTTATATCCACTTATAGGCACAAATGAAATATCCTTGTATCCTATCGACTTCAGAAGCTTTTCTGCATCAGATTTGACCTCATTGTATCTCTTTTCGCTGTAAGGTGGCTCAGTTGCATCCATTTTGTTAATCGCAACTACAAGCTGTGGAACGCCAAGAGTCCTGGCAAGGAATGCGTGCTCCCTGGTCTGCTCCATTACACCTTCTCCTTCACGGGCTGATATAACAAGTATAGCAGCATCAGCCTGGCTTGTACCGGTGATCATATTCTTAACAAAGTCCCTGTGTCCCGGAGCGTCTATAAGCGTAAAATAATACTTGTCCGTCTCAAATTTCCTGTGGGCAAGATCTATAGTTACACCTCTTTCCCTCTCTTCTTTAAATCTATCCATAACCCACGCAAACTCAAAGGTTGCCTTTCCCTTCTGCTCAGCTTCCTTCTTATACTCTTCAATTATATGCGCCGGAATCTCACCGTGCTCAAAGAGGAGCCTGCCCACGAGAGTTGATTTCCCGTGATCTACGTGTCCGATCGTTACCAAGTTTAGATGTGGTTTTTGAGATGCCATTATTTTCACCTTTTATCTATCTGGAGAATCATATCATGTCTCCTAAGCTAAACCCTAATATATTGATCCTTATTTAGCTTTTTCTTAACAATCCGGGAATTTAAACATCTGAAGTAATCCAGGATTGGGCTTGAATAAGAATCCCTTCTTTTTTCCTATGCACCGGCAGGGTTAAGAAAATCCCGTACGGGATCTTCATAACTTTCCATTAGATCCGTAGTTTTTCCCATATGGATGATATTATTGATCTCTTTCCCCCGTAAATCACATGAAAAAATCAATGACAACCGATACGTAATGCAGGTTTCAGGAAAATTGCACATAGCTTCCTGGTAACCGTTTCGTTTTCAGGATTATCGGTTTAGCATGAAATCCGGATGAGTACCGGAATCGATTCTCTTAACATTCATTCAATGCATCCGGAATCTCACTTCGATGTTATCATGGCATCGTATTTAAAAATGGAGGATCACAAAGCATGCCTTTCCGTTACAATAAGCTTATAATTCTAATCGAATTATTGGTTATATATGGCGATTTACGATAGCTATGGGAGACCGGTACTCAGCCTCAGGATACAGGTCAATACAACGTGCAATTTCAAGTGTTTTTTCTGCCACATGGAGGGGACGGATATCAATGGAGGCGAATTAACGGCTGAAGAGATAGAGAAGGTCGTTAAGGTTGCCCACGACCTTGGCGTCAACAAGGTCAAACTTACTGGCGGGGAGCCAACCCTAAGGAAGGATATAGTTGACATCGTAAGAAGGATAAGAAAGCATATCAGTGGAAATATTTCTATGACAACAAATGGTACAATGATCCCGAAGCTTGCATCAGAATTAAAGAATGCCGGCCTCGACAGGGTTAATATCTCCATGCATTCCCCGGACGGGGAAAGATTCTATGCTATAACGGGAACACGGATGCTGGACAGGGTAATAGATGCTGTTAAGGCCGCTAACGATGCGGGCCTTGTTCCCGTAAAGATAAATTTTGTCGTGTTGAAGGGCCTGAACGTTGATGATATTCCAAAAATGATTGAGATCGCAGCTGAAAACAATGCAATACTGCAGCTCATAGAATATGAAACGGACCGGGAGGGAGAGAAGACGGAGGAGTACATGAGATATCACATGCCCCTTGACAGCATAGAGAAGGAGATAAGCGCCAGGTCCATTGGCGAAGAGAGAAACACACTTCATAACAGGCCCAGGTACACACTTATGACTGATCACGGGAAGGTAAAGATCGAATTTGTAAAACCGCAACGCAATCCCGATTTCTGTGCAAACTGCACACGCCTAAGGATCACTTCAAAAGGAGAATTCAAGACCTGCCTGATGCGGTCTGATACGAATATAATGTTCAGGGGCGTATCAGATGAGGCTGAACTTAAGAATCTCTTCAGGAGGGCGGTATCACTCAGGGAACCTTACTGGAAGCCTGGAGATGAAGAACCCAGGGATGAGAAGGATTCCGGGGATACGATAATCCAATACAATATGTACACCGGAAAAAAATGACCTGATAATTATAAAAACAAAGCTTCCTTTATAGATACTGTTAAAAAATTCCGGGATGATGTATTGTGACGTCTGCAGTTTATTTGAACTTGAGTTTCGCATGATTTGTTATGCGATAATCACTTCCGGCATAGCGTTTTAAGGTATAGTATTGCAATATCAGCCATTTCCAGTAGATCACCGGTGATCCTCTTTCGTAACGTTAACATTGGGTTTTCCTTGAAGAAAGCCTGAGATTCTTAGAAAAAAAGGGATGACGAACGTGGAGATTTGCGATTTGAAACCGGTTGGTGCATTACCGGAAACATAGAAAACGAAATAAAACCCGGAAAGTACCTATCGATCATGAGATTTTGCGCCGAAATTCCTTCAAAATTAAAATTTGAAGAACAAAAAATTATAAAAATTTTGATTTCAGAAATCGAAGACAACATCCTGCGCCAGTGGCAGAGTTTGCCCCCAGTTCTTGGTAACAGTCTGCCTCCTCATGTAGGCCTTCCATGCATCACTCCCGCTTTCCCTTCCGCCTCCGGTTTCCTTTTCTCCGCCGAATGCTCCGCCTATCTCTGCACCCGCAGTGCTGGTATTAACATTTGCAAGGCCACAGTCGGATCCGTACGGGGAAAGAAAAGCCTCCTCCTCCCTGAGATCCGTCGTAAATATCGACGAAGAAAGGCCCTGCGGAACATTGTTGTGTATTTCAAGTGCCTCCTCGATGGTTCTGTACTTCATCACGTATATTATGGGAGCAAATGTTTCCTCCTTCACAATTTCCATATCAGGATTTGCCTCTATGATCGTTGGCATTACATAATGCCCGGCCTCATGGCCCTCAACCTTTGTCCTCCGGCCTCCGTATACAACCTTGCCGCCCTGCTTTACTGCTGTTTCAACGGCCTTTTCGAAGGTTTTGACAGCATCATCGTCTATAAGCGGCCCGACAAGGACACCGGGATCCCTCGGGTCCCCGACCTTGATTGTAGAATACGCATGCACAAGCTTCTGAAGGAACTCATCGTATATCTTTTCGCTTACGATTACCCGCCTTGTCGTTGTGCATCTCTGCCCTGCAGTTGCAAGTGATCCGAATACAACACCGCGAAGCGCTATGTCCATGTCACACCTGTCCGAAACTATGGCGCCGTTGTTACCGCCAAGTTCGAGTATTGTTTTTCCCAGCCTCTTTCCCACATTTTCAGATATCCTCTTTCCGACCGGTATTGATCCTGTGAATGAAACCAGCGGTATTCTGGGATCGTTTGAAATCAATTCACCGATCTCTCCGCCGTTTCCGGACATGAGGAAGAATATGTTCGGCATATCGTTTCTCTTTAAAACGCGATCGATTACCTTCATGACCGCAACTGCAGTCAGCACTGCCTTTGATGAGGGCTTCCATATAACGACATCGCCGGTAACGGCAGCAATGAAAGAATTCCATGACCATACGGACGCCGGGAAATTGAATGAGGTTATGACAGCTACCGGCCCGAGGGGTATCCACTGCTCGTACATCCTGTGGTATGGCCTTTCACTGGCAATTGTCAGGCCGTAAATCTGCCTTGACAGCCCAACGGCAAGATCTGATACGTCGATCATTTCCTGTATCTCGCCTTCACCCTCTGTGGGCGTCTTCCCGGTTTCAATTGTAACGATCTGGCCGAGCTTCTTTTTTTCTTTCCTCAGTTCATCGCCTATTTCCCTTATTATCAGGCCCCTCTTCGGTGCTGGTACCATCCTCCATTTTTTAAATGCGTCAATTGCTTCCTTTATTAAAGTTTCATACTGATTCTTTGTTATTGCCGAAACCTCAGCTACCTGGCTCCCATCTATGGGGCTGAACACCTTGATAAATGATCCCTCTGGTTTCTTCCATTCCCCGTCAAAAACACCGGAGTTCGAGTATTCTAAGCCGAGACCAGAAAATAGATCCATGTTAGTTCCAGATTTCATAAAGGCCATAGATCAAACAGATATATTAATATTATAATAATATTCACAAATATGATAAAATGTTGTATTCCCTGATTAGGGCTTCAGTTATTTTATATTTATTTTTTTAAATTTGTCCTTATCGCTTTCCGGTTTCTTCTGTTCAGAATTAAATTCGTTTACAAAACGGATAAAATTCAGGGGGAGAAGGCTGAAATAATAAAACCGCCTCAGCATTTCGTATTCCTTTTTTGGGATGTTGATTTCAATCTTTATGTCAAAATCTTTCTTTGCCATTTTGCATCACTCCAGAACTACGTTCAGGTATCCATTTGAATATTCCGCCGATGTTGGCCGTTTATCAGATATGGATTCCGGCAGGTAAAAGACGCGTTTCCAGTTAGATATCTCGATTGTCAGCTCCCCGCCGTGATTGAAGAGATTCACCTTTTCCTTGGACGCAAAGGGCATTTTTATCTTAAGTATATATTTATCGCCGGATTTCAGGTATTTTATCGGAATTCCTTTATTGAATGCTTTATAAGGATCTTCATCACCGTAGATACGTTTTCCTAATTCCTCGAGTTTCTTCAGGCCGATTGGCTCCTCCTGGAGGAGATCACACTTGAATATCTTGAGATCGATAAAAGCGCTTTCCATCTCCTGGATGATTTCACTCTGTGAATCCCTTAGTTTGTCAAAGAAGCCGCCCGTATCCTTTGAAAGTATCTTGTTAATGATCGCCGTGTCAACAGGATAGCCGTACAGAAGAAGATACGTATAAGCGCGCTTTGTCTCGCTGAAAGACATGTTATCCGGATTCGTAACAAGCCTGATCGATGTAACATCTCCGTTTGTCAGTATCTTTCGAATATCGCTGAGCTCCTTGTATAAAAGATCAATATTTTCAAACACTTCATCATCGGGCAGCGGTATATTCATGAACGGCTTCATTAAAGGCCTTGCTATCTTGGCAGTTTTCCTGCTTATGGGAAACAGCTTGTCCATGTACCACGTCATTACCTCTGGAAAAGAAAGCAACTGGAGGGCTGCACCCGTAGGGGCACTGTCCATGACTATGGCGTCGTATTCCTCGTCATAATAATAACTTCTGAGATACAGCAGTTCAGAAGCCTCCTCAAAACCCGGGAGCGTCGCTATTTCATCTGCAGAAACGGGATCGAGGCCCTGGGAGAGGAAAAGCGACTTAAGGTACTCCTTAAGTTCACCCCAGTGCTCGTTTATGGATTCTACAACACTTACCTCCTGCCCGTACAGATTATCGCCGATCTGCTTTATGGTGTGCCCTATCTCCATTCCTAGGGCGTCTCCCAGACTGTGTGCCGGATCCGTGGATATTATCAGGGTCTTATGGCCATTCTTTGCAAGAAAGGCTGCGGTAGCAGTTGCTATGGATGTTTTCCCAACACCGCCTTTGCCGGTATATAACAAAATTCTAGGTTTCATTAAGATCACACTTCATTCAAATATCTCTATCCTCTCAATGACTATTAAGGCTAGCTCCATGAGAAGATCTATATCTGGAGATTTCTTTGCGTTCTTCAGATAGCCCATCGCTGTTTCTATGAATTTCTTGGCAATGGAAAACGAATAGTCGATCGATCCGCTTCTCAGAAAAATTTCCTTTAGCCTCTTCTTGTCTATCTCTTCCTTATTGTTCAGCATGTCAAGTATAGTATTCCGATCATCTTCTCCGGAATTCTTCAGGGCGTATATTATTGGAAGGGTCAGCGCATCGTGTTTTATGTCAACAAAAGTCGGTTTTCCGGTATATTTATCGTCACCGGTTATGTCAAGGATGTCGTCCGTAACCTGGAAGGCCATGCCCAGGTTAAATGCAAATTTTGAAAGCGATTCTACAACAGCTTCTTCAGCACCCGCAGCAACCGTAGCTCCAAGGGCGCATGCCTCGAAAAAATGCGCGGTCTTATTCTCTATGATCTTGTAATATGTCTCCTCCGTAATATTGAGGTTTTTAAGATTCATGGCCTCAAGGATTTGCCCCTCCGCCAGGCGGCTTGAAGCATCTGCCATTATCTTGGATACCTTTGGGCCATACCTGGACCCGAGTTCATATGCCTTCGCAAAAAGGTAATCCCCAACCACAATTGCATTGTTTATTCCATCCTTATAATTTAGCGTTTCGCGGCCCCTCCTCATGGATGAATCATCGATTATATCATCGTGGATCAGGCTTGCCGTATGTATAAGTTCGTAACCAGCCGCCAGATCAAGTATTTTTTCGTATGATTCGTCAGTACTTGACTGGTAAGCGAGAATTGTGAGAAGCGGCCTGAATCTTTTACCCCCTGCCTCGATGGTATATCTTGACATCCTGTCAAGATCAGGCTCGCTGCTCCTTATAATTGAATAAAGCCTTTCGTTTACCTCCTCGACTTTTCGGTGAAGGGCCGACTCCCATTCAAGAAAACTCTTCATAAAAACCAGTTCTACATCTATATTAATTCAAGCGTTTAATAATTTCTGTCCCTTAAATATGCATTAATGAAAAAAATTGCTGCCTTATATTTACGATGGAAAATTTGAGGAACAAAAGCAGTCATATGCTATTTAAAAGAGAAAATTATAAAATTAACGCGCTAAGGTTATCTCTATTGAAGAAACATTAGAATCTCCACGATCACCGTGAAGTACTTCTGTATCAAGCTTGATCTCCTCGTACTTGACGTCCTGGATAAACTTGTGCTTTGTAATCTCTGCAACATCAACAGCTTTACTGATCGTTTTACCACGCGCTTTAATGACTATCTTGCTGGCATTGTTGTTAAATTGTGTAACTACTGCAAGAACATAGTTCATTGTTGGTTTTTTTCCGATAAAAATTGTGTTCTCCTCTGCCATTCAAATCACTGTAAGTTCTACATTTCAGTTTGATATATAATTATATCGCAGCCTCTTAATTGATCTCTTCTTTAAATTGATCCATCAACCCGTTTTTTATAAGAGTGTAAAACTTTTTGGAAGTATTTTGAAAACATAAATAAATTTAAATTAAATATAAATATGTTTTTTTGAAATACTTATGTCACTGTATCGGCGTGGACCCGATTTTATCCCTGATCTCCCTGTGTCTATTTATGTATATTTTTAGAAAGACAGCCATGGCAACCATAAAGACAACTGCTGTTATTATAGATATATCTTCTGGATACGTTATAGGGAAGAAACTGTAGTATATTCCTATTATCAGGAATGCAAATGAGACCGCAGGGAATATTGCGTGCTTTGAGATTGCGAATTCCTTTACTTTCTTATATTCCAGCGGAAGAGAGAGATCAGTCATCATATGGCCTATAAACAGCGCAACGGCAGAAGCAGTTACAAGGTAAAGGAAACCATTAAATGGCCCGAATATAAGGCCAGCCGCGAGAGAAATAAGTATTCCTATAACCGCCAGAAAGATCAGCGCCATATGTGGCGTCTTGAACTTTTTGTGTACGCCGAAGAAATATTTTGGCGCTATTCCGTCCCTTGACATTGCAAAGAGCATCCTTCCAGCGCTGTTAAGCGGTGCCAGCGATCCTGTATAAAGGCTGTTTATTACGAATACCATCATAACTATTGCCATAGGCAGCCCTATGTATCTTTCCGCCAGAATTATCCCTGGAACTCCCTGGCCTGTCCCGGGGGCGCCGCTTGCTGCAAATGCAGCCATATTGTTAATCCCCCATCCTACCGTGAGGGCATATGATGTCAGGACGAATACGACTCCCGTAATCAGAAAACTTATCAGCAGTGCATTTCTTATATTTTTCTTGGGCTGTTTTGCTTCCTCTCCAAGGGCAACAACTGCCGATGATCCAGACATTGAAAATATTGCCAGTATCATGCCAACGAAAACCGGGCCAAACCCATGGGCTGGACCTGGAGTGAATGGTGCCCATGTATTGCTAGAACCTTTTATGAAAATTATCACAAGGGAAAGTATAATCATGAGCGCGATCTGAATCACTGATGAAGCAAGGCTGTAACGTGTCGAACCCTGAATGCCGAGATAGGCAGGTATCAGAACCAGCACTCCAATTACTATAAGGAGCGGGATCCATATGTATGAATTAATTGTTATTCCGAAGAATATTGAGAAAAGACCTGGAATGAAAACAGCTGAAATAAACAGGATGGCGTTTGTATACGTCATGAAATAGGAAAACAAAAGTACGTATCCGGATATCGAGCCGTAATATGGGCCCGCACCCTGTGAATTATATGTATAAAAACCACCAGCGGAGGCTATTTTTTTGAATACTGGTACGGCGTGTTAATCCAGAACAGAACGGCGAATATTGCAATAAAATAAGCAAGCGGAAGAGATCCTAAAGCAACGCTCGCAGAACCCGTCATAGTTGCCGCCATGGCACCAAGGGGCGATATCATTGCAATAGCCTGCCCTAGAAGTGGCCAGAACCCTACAGCATTTGCTTTTAAATGAATGTGAGCATTTTCCGTCATGTTGAGCTATAATTGTTCAAGATATAAAGCTTCCTTTTATATCGCATGAAAGCTAAAATCAAGCATATATATTTGAAATTGAATAAATATATATATCATGATAATGATTAGCATTACTCGTCAAATTTCAATCCGAATAATATATATACTAGAAAGATTCCCGGTCCGGAAGATCATAAAAATAAAGGCCAAAATATTGATATACGGAGTTTCAAACTGGTTATTTGCCAGCCATAGTTTATAGCCCTTCTTCCTTAGCCGCATTGCATTGCCCTGGCCTCACCGGATCTTTAAATAACTGAACGAAGATAGCATTTACGTTTCCCACAACTGATCTGAATGTAGATGGATTCGGGGAATAGCCGTCCATATCCGTACCGGTCTGCCTGTTCCAGTCCGTAACCTGTTGCGGTGCGTATCCCGCGCAGATCTCTTCGATCCTGATCCCTGAAACCTCGTAAGCAGCGTATCCCGATGGTTCCATTGCTCTGCTGAACCCGCCCTCAAGGATGCTCCATTTCTGCCCGGGTCCAAGTGAAAATAGGAAAGCGACAATATATCTTCCGGAAAAATCAGCCACAAAAAGAGGTGCGGAATTGTTTTCTGTGCCCTTATCCCTCAGGATTCCGTCGCTGACAGCAAATTGCGTATTGAACCCTGAGTTTTCCAAATAAACGGGCCAAAAAGCATTTCCAAAATAGTATCCATTCCTGTAAAGCACAGCATTCTTCTTTACGTTAGCTGTATTTTTGAATAGCCATTCCACAAGGCCCCGATCTTTATCAAACCATGACCATTTTACGGTAACATCCGGAGATGCTTCTGCATACGGCCTGAAAATAAATGCCATGGTGATATAATCATTTTTAGTTAATTATCTTTTTCCAGTTGAACTGATTCCGTTTTTATACGGAAAGAATGAAAATGATCGTATTAACATCGCAGTATTGGATGAAACGCTGCATTTCCGTATAAATTTCTGTGAAATTTTCCATTAAATTTTGCGGAGTGCGAGGGGCGGGATTTGAACCCGCGAACCCCTGCGGGACAGGATCTTAAGTCCTGCACTGTTGACCTAGCTTAGTTACCCTCGCGCTTCGTGATCTGCATATCATTTATAATCTTTTCACCATATATTTTCCATATCAGGTTGATAAATAGAGTGGATTTGGATTTCGCTGGCCATTAAAATATTAAGAGAAATTTCAAGCCCGCCGATTAAAAATCCTATTCCTTTCGTAATGATGCGGTTATTTCAGTCTCACGAGGGTATCCGTATCCAAAACGCCATCAATTTCCCTGATCTCGTCAACTATGCCGTTTAATTCATCAATAGAATTACATTTTATTCGAATTGCCACGTCTATTTTTCCTGTAAACTCATATATCTCAGAGTACTTTAAATTTATAATTTTCAGCACTTCGCGGTAACGCTTGGAATCAATTTTCAGAAGAACGAGCGCATCAACTTCCGGCTGTGATGTCTCTATCGTAAATTTCTTTATTACTCCTGAATCGTATAGCTTGCGGATCCTCTTCCTGATTGTTCCTTCAGAAACGTTTAGAACCTTGGCTATCTCGGTATTGCTTATCCTCGAATTATCCTGCAGCAGATTTACGATAATTTTGTCTTTCTCATCCACAGAGCAATAAAACAAACTTGCTTAAAAACTTAATCCACGGATAATAAAAATCCCGCAAAATAAACGCATAGAATCAAAATTTTATCTGTAGAGAGGCTGTCCCTGTTCACCGCCTTTTTTTGGCTTCACGATAAGATCTTTTGGCACCTTGACAAGCCTTATTATATTAGTGGCCTGGATCATATAGTTAGGTATGCCTGTATTCGGATCGTTTCCGTTCCTTAGTATTGAAACAATTTCCATTTTTATCTGAAGTATTGAACCGTCCTTCAGTTTTACCGTGATCCATTTTGGTTCCTCTTCTGTCTCGAATTCAACG
This sequence comes from Thermoplasmataceae archaeon, assembly GCA_031961165.1. Taxonomy (GTDB): domain Archaea; phylum Thermoplasmatota; class Thermoplasmata; order Thermoplasmatales; family Thermoplasmataceae; genus JAVRLS01. The sequence continues at coordinate 36,926 of JAVRLU010000001.1, read as the reverse complement.
AGCTCGCCATCAACTGGATAATTTCCTCCGGGAAATGCCATGCCAATCATAACCTCCTTCTGTGAATAGCTTCGTGTCATGCAATCAATGATCGACGAAACAATTTCACCTCCCTATTGCCACATTCACATATAAACTCTTCGCAAGCAAATCCAAAACTTTTTTCCTGGCTTCTATCCAAAATTGAAATACAGTCGTATTATACTTTAAGGATCTCTATTTTGCTGACGGAGATGAAGGGGGAGAATTCACTGGTAAGGTACTGCTCCGGAGTCATATTCAGTGCACTGGACTCTTCCAGTATCCTTGCACATTCCCTTCCCTTAATCACAATCGATTCCCGGGCGATCATTGGGATGTTCCTGAAATGGATAATAATCCCAGTTATATCATTTTTATAATCAGCGTTGCCGCCACAATGTGAGGGCTCACCCTGGACGTTAATTTCCCTGGCGTTCCTGAACGGTGTGTATTCCCTGATATATGAAAGAAGGGCGATGCCTGCCTTTGATGCATTCACAAAAATTCTTTCGGCATAGGCCCCGACAATTATGTGTTTTTCCCCGGTCTGCCCGGTTATCTCAATTTTCATTTTATTCATCCGGAGATATGCATACCTAATGAAATTTTTCTTCCTTAAGCTTTGCCATGAATCCTATTATACAACTGTGTTTTTCTGGATCAAAACACTGGAACATGGCATTTCAGCGATTATGTTTCAGGCAGGTTAAGATTATTTATGATTTTATAAGAGTTTTTATTGCACATTGAGTGAGTGGTATTACTTCCAGTAATATTTTAATAAAAAAAGTTCTTTAGTAATAATATAATTTACGCCTGAATGAGAAGCACTAGCATCAAGGGCATTGATTTTGTGAAATCCGTCGAAATTGTCCCAAAGAAGACAGGCGGAGTGGAGGACCTCATAAGGGCCGGCGATGAGGTCGGCGGGATAGTGAACGCAATGACGTGCCCTGAGAACCCCAGGGGCGCCCCGGCGATCGATCCCATCATATCCCTGTATATGGCATCAATGGAGAAGGATGTAATAGTTATGCCCCATATAACCCCGAGAGATAAGAATCTCCTCTACATCTATTCACAGCTCCTGACTGCAAAAAAGCTTGGAATAACGAACCTTCTGCTTCTGGGAGGAGACCCGATAGATGGCAAGTACGCGTCAAAGGAGGTAAGGGAGGTCGATGTCATCCAGCTCGCAAGAAAAATTAAAGAATTCGATCCGCACTTCACCATCGGTGGAGCTCTCAACCCTTACAGGGAGAAGGAGGAGGAAATAGTGCGTGCCAAGCAAAGGGCCGGCTTTGACTTTTTCATAAGCCAGGCTGTATTTTCCGAGAATTACCTGAAAAAGGAATGGATAAAAAGGAGAGATTTTAAGCTAATTGCCGGTTTCCTTCCGCTTCATAAGAAGGCACAGATACAGTTCTCAGACAGCATGGGGATAGAGATATCAGAGACTGCAAAGGAAAAACTCCTTGCCGGTGATGATGTAAGAGGCAATTCGATCAAGATGATAAGAAACGTTTTTGAAGCTCTTGATGGATACGTGGATGGTATACACATCATGCCGCTTGGACATAATGATATAGCCAGAGAAATTCTGGAGACAATTTAAAAGGCGTTAGATATGAAAGTAGAAAAAATGGTTTACGGGATTTATCCGAAGAAGGAATCGCTAAGACGGAAAATAAGTGAATGGGAACGCGGGATCATAAGTTCTGAAAAAATCAGCGAAGCGTTACAGGAGGAGAAGGACAGGATTTCTGACTTTTTTTCCAGGAATAATATAGATTATTATACGGATCCTCTCTTCAACTGGTACGATATTTTCAGGCCCCTTTCGATTACAGTTGACGATATTGAACTCGGCCCGCTGACAAGGTATCTGGAAACAAATACATTTTACAGGCAGCCCATTGTTTCTTCAATAAAAGGGCTGAGAAGAGACGTAAGGGATTTCAGCGAAATTGAGGACAGCCTCCCCCTTCCGCTATTCAAGATCGATAACGGATCGAAAGCGTTTTTCCCTTCCCCATACTCGTTTTATATGATGTCAGTCCATAAACCTGGGATAACACTGGAAAAATTTTCAGAATCGATTCTGCAGGTGTATGAAAAAATACTTTCGGAATACAAAACCAGGGATGTGGCCCTTTACGAAGCGTTGCCGTACAATAGTACTGATCTTGGCTTCTTTGACGGCTTCAACGGGAAATTCAACGTAAGCCTGATAACCCGGGGCAGGATCGCGGAAAAAAATTTTCAGGGGATAAGGAATCCTTTTGCCTCGATAGTAACTGAAAAGGATTATTTGGATGTGGCAAAAGGGCATTCAAGGATTCCCGGGCTCAAGGTTGTAGATGTCTTCAGGACGAAAATCGAAACCCCTGAAGAAATAGCTGGAAAAATAGGGGATGAAGAAAACATTCTTGTTACGACGGCAGATTACATGGATTTCCTTCCTGAAAATGTAGCCGGAAAAAAGGTGGAAGTTATAGGGAAAATAGGTGAATGACATGGGTATATTGAAAACGCAGGAAATAGGAAGCTTCAGGAAGCCAGAGTATCTTTCATCGGTGTTCCATAAGGCTTACGGAACTGATGAATTTAAAAAACTGGCTGAAAAAGCTACTCTGGAAACGATAAATATTTTCGAGAATACCGGAATTGACAACGTTGGCATAGGCGGTGAGATGTTCAGGTGGGAGATGTATGAGCATCCCGCCTCGCAAATAGACGGCATAAAGTTCTACGGCATGGTCAGATCATTTGACAACAGGTATTACAGGAAGGGAAGTGTTACCGGGGAACTGAAGAGAATCCGCCCGATACATCTCGATGAGGTTAAATTCGTGGCAAAGGCAACGAAAAAACCCCTGAAGATACCAATAACCGGGCCGTACACCATGATGGACTGGTCATTCAACGATTATTACGATGACAGGGAAGCGCTTGCCATGGAATATGCCAGGATAATCAACGAGGAGATCAGGGATATACAGAAGGTATGGCCGTCAATTTCCGGCGGCCGCAAATTAGAAGTCCAGATAGACGAACCGGCAACCACCACGCATCCTTCGGAGATGGATATCGCTGTGGAAGCTATAAACAGAAGCGTGGACGGGATCGAGGGGGAAATAAGCCTGCATGTCTGTTACAGCACAGACTACCGCCTTGTATATGACAGGATACCTGATCTTCATATAGACGCATACAACCTGGAGTATGCAAACAGGGATAAGCTGGAAAGGGGCATATCAGATTCAGAGAGGCCGGGCTATAGGGATATAAGGTATTTCAACGATATAAATCAGAGCCTCACGAAGAAGAAATACCTCGGCATAGGAGTAACGGATGTCCATATAGACTATATCGAGCCGGTTGGCCTCATCGAGGATAGGATACAGTATGCACTTGGAATAATCCAGGACCCAGAACTTCTGCGCATAAACCCCGACTGCGGCCTCAGGACAAGAAGCAGAAAAATAGGCGAGGAAAAACTAAGAAACATGACTGAGGCCAGGAACAGGGTTGCCGCATCGCTGAAATGATCTTACGGATCAATCATATTTTACTTTTTTTCTGTAGAATGTTCTGAATGCCATATATGCATAAGCCAGAATTCCCACAACTATAACGATATTCAGAAGGAGATACACGGGATTGCTGTAGGATATGAGTATTTTACCACTCTGAAAGTACTGCCCAGTTGTAAGACGCACAGTTTCCTGCACATAGTAATTTGATCCGGGTGTTATGCCAAGGATAAAAAGATCGCTTGTGGACTGTGAACTGATAGTTATCGTCCTGGCGTTTGACATGGATGGATTCGTTGAGTACATTATCTCATATTCAGAAAAATAGTTCCCTGTATATGGCTTCCATGAGATATAGGCGACAGAGAAGAGGAACGGGAGGACGTTTGTGATAACAGGAACGAAGAGATTTGTGATCGTTATGCCGGCAGGATACATCTTCACATCCGGTATTTTGCCCTGGTTCATGCTGTAATTAAGGCTTGTGTTCTTATAGTAAGGCCTTGAATAGTTGATCGTCGCAGAGGTCCTATTTAGGAAAATCGTGTAAAAGCCTGTGCTGTTCGTATAAGATACGTATTTGCTGTCATTGACCCTGACGTACTGCAATGAGAAATTGAACAGCCCATCACTTACGTATCCTTCCGCCTCATAAAGTGCCGTACTGTTCTTCATGGTTACCTGGTCCTGATAATCTGTCCCCGGCATGACTTCAAGTTTTTCACTGTAATTATAGAAGCCGGTCGCGTTTATATTAAGTGTATAGTTTCCGGGGGCAAATGATCCGTAGTAGTAGCCCATGCTGAAGTTCAGCGATTCTCCTGACATGTTTATTGAAACATTCGACGGATAGACCATTACCGTAAAATTCCCGTCGTATGGCTTCAAGAAGAATTTTTGTGTTTCGTTTCCATAGATACTGTAATCATTGGTTTCGCTATAGAAATGCTCCGAATAGATCTTTATATTATTATTTCCAAGGAACACAGGTATCGATATATTATCAGAATTGTTGTAAAAAGGATAGAAGTAATTTACGATCGCTGAAATATTCGAAGGATATACGTCTCCGGAATCATGAAGATCCAGGCTGTAAATTTCCGGGATCGTTATTCTTGTGGATATATTCTTGCCGTCATAAGTCGTATTCACAACATACTCCTTTCCCGGGGATGCAGGAAAATTTGAAACCGGTAACATCTTTCCATTGACATAGAACACGGACGAATTCCCGTTAGAAAGGGCCAGATTCACTTCCGGCCTGAGTGCATAGGTTATATTGTATACGATATACGTTTTATCAGGTTTTTTATTGAGATATTTTTGATAATAATAGGATCTTGATGCGTTGAATGATGATGTTTCGTTCAAAATATTTATTGAATCGTACCTGCTATAGTTTATGCTCTGGAAGTGAACCTGATCCAGCGTGAAATTCGTGATGCTTTCATTTCCGGAATATATGCCTGTGAACGAAGCCGATACATTTGTGAGGTTGCTGTAAGATCCTATCATCTCCGTTCCAAAGGCAGGCGTTACATTTCCGACATACGTCAGGTAAAATTTCTTTGACATTTCTATCGATGAGTTTAGCGTAAAATTGAATGTTGAATTATATTCCTGTATACCAACGTCGTAACTGCTTTCTTTACCGATATGAATCTTCTTTTCGTAAATCATGCCGTTCTCTTCGACAATTATCAGGTACGATAACGAGGAACCGTTGTAAAATATACCGGCCTTAACAGAATTGTTCGCGCTGTTGTAGAGAGAGACAAAATTGTAAGTATCATTCGTATTTTTCTGGGATATTGTCGCATTTACCCTTTCGGAATGGTAATTCGAGACCGCAACTGTACCGTACGGGCCGGTTATCTCCATTGTTACATTTATGAGATTGCTAACCCTCGGGGTCCCAAGGCCTGTGACAGGGTTCCATCCCGGCCCTGCAGAATAGTATCCGTTATAGCCCTTATATATCTGATCAAAACTGTAGTTGTAAAACGGTGTGTTTGAGGCCTGGTAAAGTATTGGATTCACGAGCCCGAGGCTTTTCCCTGAAGCCTGGTCCGTTAAGGCTACCACGCCAGCCCACAGCGGAGCTGCCAGGCTTGTACCCCCCGCATCATAGGCCTGCCCCTGCGATATCATAAGGACGCCCGTGTCAGGGTTCGCAAGCATGGAAACATCCGGGACACCCCTCATGGTACTGTTGTATCCCGCAGGATCCTGCCAGTAAGGCTTCCCAAAATATTGGCTGTAACCTCCACCGCTTCCAAGGCTTTTATTGCTGGACGCTGATGCTCCCCACCCGGATTGTGAGTATACGCCATTATTCACGAAGAGCGACGTACCGCCTACACCCAGGACGTATGGTGAAGAAGCGGGGAAATTCACTGTTAGTGTTTTCGTCCCGTCATATGCTCCCTGATCGCCCGACGCAGCCACAATGGTTATCCCTTCCCTTGTCGCATTCCGGAAAATCGCATTCATGCTGTCTACGTATGTCATTGGAAGCCCGTATTCTGCTATCCCCCAGCTAAGCGATATGATGTTCGGATGCAGGTTCTCAATGGCAAAAGAAATTGCACCGGAGAGTATCCCCACTGTGGAGTTCTGTGCCACAACAAGATCGATCCTGGCCAGGGGGGCGGATGCATGTGCCCATTCAACGTCAAGGGAAGTTTCAGCTGCCCAGTGTGAATTGTATGACGTTTCCGATTTATTGATATATATTACCGATAAGTTCAATGGTGGCAGACCAGTTATCTGGTCAAATGCGTTTATATCGTAGTTTATTGATGGATCACCGTAAGCGTCAACTATTGCTATTGTCTCGCCCTTTCCAGTTATACCGTGATCGAGGGCCCATGTATAATCATAGGCGTAGTATATGTCCGAAGGGTAATATACAAAGGGATTCTGAGCCTCAAGCGGATTCACCATCGTATAACCGGTAAAGTTCAGCTGGCTTTGTATATCGTAATAGGAATTTCCGGTGCTGTTTATAAAATTATAGATGTAATGCGGTGTGCTGTTGCTGGCGTAAAATGAGATGAGGTTGCCGTCAACTGAAAAGGAGATGCCAGAATCACGCAGAAATGAAATTACCTGTGCCCGGTCATTTTCAAGAACGATGCCAACATTATACGTCTTCGCATTCCCGGCTGTATTTTTATCCGCAACCGTTACGGCACGATCCATACCGCTGCCTGCGGACGGCATGCCGTAAACCGTGATTATCATAGCGCCGAGAACGAAAATGACCAGCAATTTCTTGGTAAGCATCCCTCCACATATTGCAAATATAATTAATATTATTATCGTATATGCAGGTGTGAATCGTTCGGACGAGATCCTTCAGGAGTTATTCCATGATTATTACGCTGGGAACGAGATAAGCACGCCTGATCTTGTGCATAAGAGGGAATTTGGTTACCTTCTCTTTACAGGGCAGATGGTCAGGCATAATAAGATTGATACAAAATTCGATCTGAATAATTTTCTGAGGACAATAGTGCCAAGGCATGTATACTCTTCTGCAGCTTATTATGAGAAGCCTGATGACCGGAAAATGCTGGAGAAGAAATGGGAGGGCGCCGACCTGATATTTGACCTTGATGCAGATCACCTTCCGGGTGCAGACAGGATGAGCTATGAGGAGACTCTTGAAGTAATAAAGAAACAGACGAAAACGCTGATAAACCTCTATCTTATAGATGATTTCGGTATAAACAGAAACGATATAAAACTGTATTTTTCCGGCAGCAGGGGATACCATGTGCACGTATCCTCGGAGTCCGTGTATCTGCTTAATGGAGACAACAGGAGGGAAATAGCGGATTACATCGACGGCAGCACCATATCCATTGACGGCTTTCTGCAGGTTTACCGTTCAGTGCCGCTTGAAAATGGTGGATGGGTACGTGATATATACAATTCCATAAAAGGGATCGCGAAGGAACGAAAAATAAATGTAACGGATAGCACGGATCTTTCCGATCTCTATAAAAAACAGCAATCAATATTCAAAAAGGCCATAAAATCTGTTATGGATGACAGGGCCGTATACATTGATTCACCGGTATCATACGATATTCACAGGCTCATAAGGCTTCCGGGAAGCCTTCACGGAAAGAGCGGCCTGATCGTTAAGGAGGTACGGATCGATCACATTGATGAATTCGATCCGTTATCCGATGCCATACCCGGGCTGTTTCTTGAGGGGAATTTAAAAATAGATGCCAGGGAAAAACTTGATATAAGGCTGAACGGCGAAAAATTCAGCATTAAGACGGGCATTTCCAGTGTTCCTGCATACGTTGCAATATACATGGTTTCATCCGGAAGGGCAACGTTTATTGAATGACCAAGACTGTTCCGAAAGCTCGATTTAGCTGGAATGCTTTTATCAGAAGACTGCCTTCAGTGCAAGAATCCTTTTCGCCTGATCGAATTTATGGTTTACTAACGCAATACATTAATAAAACGGGATAGCGGTATAACTGATCGTATATTTATCGCTGCTACTGTTTTGATCCGCAGTAAGGGCAGTAAACCGCATCGTATGGTATTTCTTTCCCGCATGTACTGCATTTTTTGGTCCTTTCTGCAGGCTGTATCTGGCCTCCTTGTTCCCCTATCTCGTTGAAAGCGGCATCCACAAAATTGCCCTCGTCCTTTTTCTGATCCCTCTTCGCATTGATGTACATGCCGATGTTGGCTGTTGGCGCTTTGGCTCTGGCAAGTTCTATTTCCCTTCTTTTTGCCTCCTCTTCCTTCAGCCTTTCATCCTGTTCGTGCCGTCTTTTGGCATCCGTGGTCCATTTCATTATTTCATCATACCACTTCTTCGGATCTTTGACCGTAAATGTTGCCCTGTCATTTCCGTTCTTTGTATCAAATTCGACTGAGATCATCTTTTTTGTCCACAATTTTATTTTTGGAATTGCAGTGGAAACATTTATCAGGTCATAAAGGGGCACATCCATGAGTATCTTTGATGATGCCGCCCTTAGAAAGCCACGATGGCCCTTCTCTTCGTATATTATTCTCTTGTCCGTGAGAAAAAGCGTGCCTTTATCGTATTGATCGCCTCCCCGGGTCATCCTGGATTTCTCGCTAAGAAGCTCGTGCTCGTCTGCATCATATATTGGCATTGATTAAGTCATTCAAAAAGATATATTAAATTTTACTAAATGAAAAATAATTAAAAATTATTCAGTAAAAGCCTGGATATGACAGTTTACGCATACATTATGGCTATCAGCCATTCCAGGCATATTCGAGAGCTTTCAGCGATCAGTATTCTCTCCACCTGTAACCGCATTCCTCGCATGTATAGAATTTTGTTTCGGGTTCATCGGCTGATCTTGTCTGTTTCAGGACGTATCTTGCTCCCTTATGATGGCACTTCGGGCATATTGCATCAGAATCAAGTGGTTCCGCAGCAAGTTCTTCCTTGATAAGTATAGTTTCCTTCCCGTCGCTCTTGCTCACGATCTCCTCGGTCTTGTTCTTCTTTACCTCGTATCCGCAGGACGGGCATACATACTTTCCGTTTACAGGTGTCATCAGCGTACCACACTTTGGGCAAAACATAGAATATATGTATTCCAAATAGTTATTTAAAATCTTTTTTTATTAGAGTAACATGATAAAGGCGTAAAAAAGGGATTTTAAGGTGAAAAGGAATAGTATCCGCATCCCGCGGGTCAAATAATCAGAAATAATAATTATTATTAGGCACTTCCAATTTGCGTTCTATGGATCAGAAAATGATAGAAAATATTCTGAAAAATTCCAGGAATATAGCTGTAGTTGGCATTTCATCGAATCCGGAGAGGGACAGTTACCGTGTTGCCGAATACTTGATGAATCACGGATACAGGATATTTCCGGTCAATCCCGGTATTACGGAGTGGAATGGTATAAGGGCATATCCGGATCTTAAATCCATCGGCCCTGATGAAAAGATTGATGTCGTTGATATATTCCGGAAAAGCGAGGCTGTAACCGGAATAGTTGAGGACTCGTTATCTTTGAAGCCAAAAGCCATATGGATGCAGGAGGGAATAAAAAACGAGGATGCGGCCAAGCTGGCAGAAGATAACGGAATTGATGTGGTTATGGACCGCTGCATGATGAAGGAACACAAAAAACGAATCTAATTTATGTGACTTTGCAATATCTTTGACATGTTTGTTGTATATTCGTACAAAAAAGATAATGAGAAGGATGTAAATGAAATACTTGGCGAGGATCGTATATCAAGGCTCACTGTTGTCAAGAGGGATGGGAGCGCATACGGCATTGATGGAAATATAATTATGTTTGAGGGCAGCGCTGAAAACATCTCGGCTTTAAATAGTATAAAAGAGGGCACAATGAAGCGTATAGACGATAGAAAATCAAGGGAAATATATGAAAAGATAAAGGAGGAAAATGACAGTGCCGAGGGGGGCATGGGCTTCATATTTGGATGATCGAATAATTGGGCCATAATCAATGGTTATATAGAGAGTTCTGCTTCATTCGTGAATTTGCTTATTAAATCTAAAATATTGGAAATTTACGGGCAGCCGACATGGGGCATTATAATTATCCTATCGTTGCTGGAAATGACGTAATCAGGATCGACGGGATGGTAATCAACCATTAGCATCGCGTTTCTGATGGGTATATTGCTAAATCTCTTTTGAATGGTGCAAAGTATATCCCTTGCCCTGGTCCCGTTTTCAATTTCCAGGGTATATTTTTCTTTTCCTGACAGGTCCCGGAAGAAGGACTTGAATTCGATTGAGACCATCATTTATGTAACATACGATCGTATATTAAATGGTTTGATGTTTCTCTTAAAAATATAAAAATGCCCTCCTGCAATCCCGAAAAAAAAGATATCCGTTCCATATAATTTTCCGGAAACGATCGAGAAAATAATAAGACAAGCGAAAAAAAATGAAGAATATAAGTACGCATTACGTTTCACTTCCATTATGCCGAGAAACGTTAACATTGAAAGATATGAAGTGCCAATAGCAATAAGGGCGCTTAAAACAGCGAACATATACATCATGGATGGTGACGAATCCGTCATTATCGATTCCGGTATGTCCGCTGAATCTGTGGAACTCGTGAAGGATGGAATCCGCAAATACCGGCCTGAAAAACTCATACTTACGCATCTTCACATAGATCACCTGGGCGGGTCCCTGACACTGTGGAATGACTACGGCATACCGGCATATATAAATGAGGCTGATCTTAAAATAATCAGGAGCGTTGTTGAAAACGAAAAGGATTACATAAACCGGTATATCGAACTCTTTTCGGCCAATGGTGTTCCCCAGAAGATAAAAGACGACCTCATTAGGATGCATCCGGTCATAAATTTTCACAAGTATTATTCTTCTCTTGACTTCCTTGAGAGCTTTGAAAAATTGAAGGTGGATAGCGGTATGGAACTTATACACCTGCCCGGCCATTCCCCGGGTTCAAGCGCCGTTTATATCAGAAACGGGAAAATCATGATTTCCGGTGACCATGTCCTTGGAAAAATTACGCCGAACATCAGTGTCTACGGTGACGAAGATGATCTTGGCCTTTACCTTGCTAGCCTTAAAAAGGTGAAGGACATGGATGTAAGCATTATATACCCTGGCCATGGCCCTCCAATAAACGATCCAAATTCAAGGATATCCGAAATTATAAAACATCATGAATTACGGATGGGGAATATATTATCGGCCATTGATGGGTGGACGACAGCCTACGATATTGCAAGGAAAATACCCTGGAGCAAGGGAAGGACAATGGATACAATGAACTTCATGGAGGTTAATTTTGCGGTTATGGAAACGATATCACACCTGAAGCACATGCTGAAGGAGGACATGATCGATGAAAAGGATGATAACGGGATTATAAAATATAATAACATAAATTAATATCATAATGCATATATTTATTACCTTGATGTGCATTATTCTGTGATGATACGAACAGATTTGAAACAGGACGATATGCCAAAAACGTGGTATAATATACTTCCAGATCTGCCAGAGGATCTTCCGCCACCGGTGGATGAAACGGGAAAGGCGCTGGAAACACTGAAGCTTGCAATGCCTTCCAGAGTTCTAGAATATGAGTTTTCCAGGGAAAGATATCCGGAGATACCTGATGCGATCTATGAAAAGTACATGCAGATCGGGCGGCCGACTCCTATAATCAGGGCAAAAAAACTGGAGGAATATCTGGGAAACAGCGTTCGCATATACCTGAAAATGGAATCGTACACTTATTCCGGTTCCCATAAGATTAACAGCGCCCTCGCGCATGTTTATTTTGCAACGGAGGATAACGCAAAATTTGTGTCGACAGAAACCGGTGCCGGGCAATGGGGAAGTGCAGTTGCCCTTGCATCTGCCCTTTTCAGGATACCGGCGCACATCTTCATGGTGAGGGCAAGTTTCTACGCAAAACCATACAGGAAGTACCTGATGGAAATGTACGGGGCAGATGCACATCCGAGCCCTTCTGACTTTACACCCTATGGAAGGGAGGTCCTGAAACAGCTGCCGGACACGTCCGGATCACTGGGGATATCCATCAGCGAAGCGATCCATTATGCACTGGAAAACGGCGGAAAGTACGTTGCAGGAAGCGTTATAAATTCTGATATACTTTTCAAGACAATAGCGGGAATGGAAGCAAAAAAACAGATGGAGATGATAGACGTTGATCCGGATTACATCGTTGGCGTAGTCGGAGGCGGATCGAACTATGCTGCCCTTGCATTCCCGTTCCTTGGCGATGAACTCAGGAAAGGCCATGTGAAACGCAAATACATAGCGGCCGGGTCCAAGGAAGTCCCGAAGATGACCGAGGGTGAGTACCGGTACGATTATCCGGATACTGGAAAGGTTCTGCCCATGCTCAAGATGTTCACGCTCGGCTACCAGTTCATTCCTCCGGCTGTTTACGCCGGTGGTCTTCGGTACCATGCCGTGGCCCCGACACTCAGCCTGCTGATGAACAGGGGTATAGTGGAATCAAGGGACTACAACCAGGATGAGGCGTTCAGGTGGGCAAAACTGTTTTCTGAACTGGAAGGTTATATACCGGCGCCGGAAACATCCCATGCCCTTCCCATAATCAAGGAAATAGCTGATAAGGCGAAGAAGGAAGGCACGGTCAAGAACGTGCTTGTAAGTTTCTCGGGCCACGGGCTTCTTGACCTGGCAAATTATGCCGAAGCAATGGGATTTAAATAATAAGGTATTGAATATCAACAGAATATCAACAATTTTTTTGAAGCTTGAAGCGCAGCATACCCTGTATTTTTTTCGTAAGCGTTAAGGATCGGTTTGCCGGATACATTATAATAATCAAGCATTTTATTGCTGTATAAGCTGGAAAGTAACGGATCAGCATGGATCAATAAAAAACGTAACGATAGATTCCGTGAATAAAAATCACGCACTTTCCCTGCAACCATATGCGCAGTTTATGTTTCTAGGTATCCGCATGATTTAGAAACGTGATTTATATTCTATTCTTTTGCCGGTTATCCTGTCAGTTCAGATCGAAGAATGGAACGATCATCAATGAGGATGCTAACGTATCCTATACAATAAAAACGGAATCCCGGAATCTCTTTTAGACTTAATAAATGAAAATGATTCCGTTCAAACGGATAAAGGATTTCACAGCATGATGGCCGGATAGTTTACGCATTCTGGCGGTTTAATGGATGCTTGTTTTACTATTTGATGGTTTTAAGACATGCAGCTGGGTATTTTTCACCGAACAGCGTTTATTCCTATCATTTTCCTATATAAACATGGTAATCGATTCTCAATAATCCGGTATTTTCCATGATCATAAAACTACATTTTTTGTAGCTAAGAACGGGATTATATGCTGTATAATTGGATAAATTTTGAACAGTTATGCCTGTGAATGTATACTTTCCAGCTAACTCAGTGTTCCAGTAATTAGCTCTGAAAAAAACAAAACAGTTTTAATACTTATAGCTTTTATAGTTTTTGGTGACCAATAAAGATGATCTCAGTTGAAAAAGAGAGATATCCGAATATAAGATTCGCAAGTGATTTTGACATAAGTGAGAATGCTCCGTTCAAGAGTGTTGATGAATTCGTTAAGGACATGGGGCATTTAATAACAGAGGACATGCTCGTTATACGCGTAACTGAGAGCCTGTGCCCAGGCTGTGTGGATGAGGAAAAATTCGACCAGATGAGGATACCTGCAATAATATATGAGGAAGCAGGCGAAGTCAAGCAGATAAAGGAATGCCCGGAGCACGGTGTTACTATCGAGAAGTACTGGGAAGATTACGAAATGTTTGAGGAAGCAAAGAAATGGCAGGATACCGGCGTTATAATAACGAACCCGCAGATCGCCTATGCAGCATCAAAGATAGTATGCCCGACACACTGCGGTCTCTGCGTTAAGCATAAATCGCACACCGGCCTCGGGAACATCGTGGTGACAAACAGGTGCGATCTGTCGTGCTGGTACTGCTTCTTCTATGCAAAGGAAAACGAGCCCATATACGAGCCTTCACAGGATCAGATCAGGATGATGCTCAGGAGGATGAAGAATGAGCGTCCTGTAGGTGCAAATGCCGTCCAGATAACCGGTGGAGAACCGACTATGAGGGAGGATATAATAGACATCGTCAAGATAGCAAGGGAGGAGGGATACGATCACGTGCAGCTGAATACCAACAGCATCAGGGCCGCCTTCGATCCTGATTTTGTCAAGCAGGTAAGGGCCGCCGGATCAAACGTTGTCTATACCAGCTTTGACGGGCCCACGCCAAGATCAAATCCTAAGAACTTCTGGGAGATCCCTGCAGCACTGGAAAACTACAAAAAGGCTCCCCTTGGAGTTGTCCTTGTGCCTACCGTCATCGGAGGTGTAAACGATCTTTATCTCGGTGACATAATAAGGTTCGGGCTTTCAAATATAGATGTTGTTAGGGCCGTCAATTTCCAGCCGGTAAGCCTGGTTGGAAGGATGCCGGACCGTGCAAGGCAGAGACAGAGGATCACGATTCCGGGAGCAATAAAGAAGATAGAGCAGCAGACCGATGGACTCATAGGGAGAGAGGACTTCTTTACAGTTCCATCCACTGCATCCGTGTCCAACTTCGTTGCCGCGCTTAAGGGCAGGCCCACATACAAGCTGTCAATACATTATGCATGCGGAATGGGGACATACCTTTTCAAGGATAATGAAAAAGTTATACCTGTAACGAGATTCGTGGATGTAAAGGGAATGTTCGAGTATGTCCAGAAACTGGCAGAGGAGATAGATGATGCTTCGTTCAAGACGTTCAGGAAAGCCGAAAGCCTGGCGAAGCTTTATATGAGCCTCAAAAAGTTCGTTGACTACGAGAAGGCACCAAAGGACTTCAAGCTTAAGGACATGGTGTACAATGCGTTTACGGAAGGCGATTACCACGGCCTCAAGGCATTCCACTACAAGTCCATGTTCATAGGGTTCATGCACTTCCAGGATCCGTACACATACGATGTTGACCGTGTTGAAAGGTGCGATATACACTATGCAATGCCAGACGGAAGGGTGATACCGTTCTGCGCATTCAACGTAATTCCTGAACTTTACAGGGATTCAACACAGAGAAAGTACTCCATACCTGCAAAGCTCTACGAGGAAAAAACCGGAAGAAGCCTGAAGAGAGAGAAATATTACAGGGAATACAGCATGGAAGACAAGAGAAGGATCATCGACTTCTATGAGAGAAGCATTGGAAGAAAGCTGACGGAATTTGAAATAGGCCAGAAACTTGAAGATCCGGTTCCGGTGATATCCTCCCAGAACCCGGATCTCTAATTTTTTTGATAGATTCCATCATATTTAGGCTGCAATTTCAAATATTTTTTTAAATTTCATTCATCCTTATATCCCCAAGCCAAGAAAATTCTTTTATTCTTTTGAAGCATTACCTTTTATTGACATACAAAATAGTCGACCATGAAAGTGACGTTGGCATTCTCGTTTACGGCAAGACGTATGATGAGCTTTTTTCAAATGCTGTATATGCTATGGCCGATATTATTCTCGATGTTTCCGCGCTGAAGGAAGACAAGAAAATGCACGAAATCATAACAGGGAAAACGCCCGAAGAAGTTATGGTGAACCTTCTTTCAAGGGTCCTGTTTTTCATAGATACATATTACGTTATATATTATCATGCCTCTTCAAAATACCAGGATGGAAGCCTTGATGCTTATCTGTACGGTACGGACATTCCAGAAAACGTAGAGTATAAAAATGTGATAAAAGCAGTAACTTATGATGAAATCACCGTGAAACCTGAGGAGGGCTTTGCCAGGATAATATTTGATCTTTAGGCATTATCGCCATATTTCAGCATTTATGCGTGCCTGTTGTTACGTCTACAATTATCTTTAAGAAAATTTCAGTTATCTGCGGTCTGTTTAAAAGATAAACCGAATTAGAAATGCAAAACAATATAAATAGATTTAATATGAACTTTTATGCCAGGTCTACTTCCGACTGAAATATTCTTTACACGGGGTGTAGGGAGAGGTGAAACGCAATTAGAGTCCTTTGAAGCTGCACTGAGGGATGCGGGTATCGCTAAATTCAACCTTTCAAGTATAAGTTCGATCTTCCCTCCTTATGCTAAGATGGTTGACAGGGACGACGGCCTCAAAAAGATGAGCCCGGGTGAAATTGCCTTTACTGTTCTTGCAAGAAACACGTCAAACGAGCTGAACAGAATGATATCCTCGGCCATAGGATATGCCATACCGAAGGATAAGAGCAAGTGGGGATACCTGAGCGAGCATCATAGTTTCGGTGAAACTGAAAAGGTTGCGGGATCCTTTGCTGAAAAACTTGCTGCTGAAATGCTGGCGAGCACATTCGGGCCGGCATCAAACCTGAAATATGACAGGGAACGGGAGGAATACGTTCTTGAGGACAAGATACTCACTACCGGTAACATATGTGCCACAGCGGTTGTTCTGGATCCGGGTGAATGGACAACTACAGTGGCGGCTGCCGTGCTGATTGTTTAAATTGCTTGAGTGATGAAATGGACGACATAGAAGAGAAATGGGAGAAAAAATGGGAAGAAGCGAAGATATTTGAGCCGAAGGTGAAAAACAGGAAAAAATTCATGATAACTGTCCCGTGGCCTTACACAAACGGATCACTTCACGTGGGCCATGGCAGGACATACACCCTGGGCGATATCATTGCAAGATACAAAAGGGCAAGAGGCTACAATGTTCTGTTCCCTATGGGATTCCACCAGAGCGGGACACCTATCCTTGCATTTTCGGAGAGGATACGCAGCGGTGATAAGTCCACTATCGATCTTTACAGGAGCTACGTTGGCGAATATGATGATCAGAACGTTGATTCCCTTATAGAAAGTTTCAAGGATCCAAAGAACATAGCAGATTATTTTTCAAACGCGATCGTTCACGATTTCAAGAGGCTCGGGTATTCCATTGACTGGAGCAGGCAGTTCACATCTGCAGACGAATTCTACCAGAAATTCGTGCAGTGGCAATTCAGGAAACTGCATTCTGAAGGGCTCATTAAGCAGGACAGGTATCCGATACTATATAGTATAAACGATGAGAATGCCGTCGGTGAAGATGACATAAAGGACGGGGACACGGACAAGGTTACGATTGAGGAATTCACGGCAGTAATATTCAGGAACGATGCCTTCTGCCTGGTCGCCGCCTCCCTCAGGCCGGAAACTGTTTACGGAATAACGAATCTCTGGATAAGCGAACATGGCGAATATGTCAAGTTCAGGATGGGCAATAATGTCCTGGTATCATCGAGGGAGGGCTTCCAGAAAATTTCCCTCCAGAACCCGGGAGTTGAATTCATAGCGGACATCAACAGGGAAGAGATACTCAGCAGGGAGTTTATTTCTCCGGAAACGGGCCGCAGCCTGAAGGTATATGCGGCAAGCTTCGTGGATCCTGACAATGGCACAGGGATAGTTTATTCGGTCCCTTCACACTCGGTATACGATCGCATCTATTATGATAAAATGTTTAAAAATCAGGATTTGCCCGTTGTCATACAGTCTAGATCGAAGATATCCATGGTCATGTCGTCCTACAGCATGGAAACGGCCGAAGGACTCGATTCCGCAACCAAGGATCTTTACAGGGACGAGTTCTATTACGGAAAGCTGATCAACTCAGGACCGTACACGGGACTCACCGTCCAGGAAGCAAGGAAGAAGATGGCTTCGGATATGATCAGTGCAGGGAATGCATTCGTATTCTACGAGACATCCCGCAAGGCTGTCACGAGATCCGGATCCAGGGTCATAGTTGCAGTGCTGCCCGACCAGTGGTTCATCGATTATTCGCAGAAGTGGCTGAAAGATGAATCGCACAGGATGATCGATGAAATAACGGTATATCCTGAAATGTACAGGAAGATCCTTCATGATGCCATAGACTGGCTGAAGGAAAGGCCCGCCGCAAGGAGAAGGGGCCTGGGAACAAAACTCCCGTTCGATGAGAGGTGGGTCATAGAATCTCTCTCGGATTCAACAATATACCCGGCGGTTTACACATGTTCAAGGAAGCTTGAAGAGATATACAGGAACGGGAATCTGGACGATAAAGTTCTGGATTTTATCTTTGATGGCGGGACTGTAAAGCCCCAGGATGTTTCCTTGATGGCAAAGGAAGAATTCAACTACTGGTACCCAGTGGACATACGCCTCACCGCAATACCGCACGTATCAAACCACATATCGTTTTACATAATGAACCACGCGGCCATATTCCCTGAGAAATTCTGGCCGGGAGGCATCATCATATCCGGCCTTGTGGTTTCAAACGGCGCAAAGATATCCAAAAGCAAGGGAAATGTGATATCGCTTCTTGAGATCGCTAAAAGATACTCGGCGGATGTGTACAGGCTTTACGTAGCCGTGCAGGCAGACATATCTTCAGCCATGGACTGGAATGAGGGCGATCTTTCATCTGTCGTTAAAAGATTCAATGAGTTTAAGGAAATAATGTTCGCCCATAAGAGAACCGAGGGGGAGATGAGTTTCATTGATGCATGGTTCATTGCAAGGTTTGCCGTGAGACTGAAAAGGTATATGTCTGCAATGGATCATTTCGTTATAAGGGATGCCTACATCGACATATTTTATGGCGTTCTGAATGATATAAAAACGCTCGAATCAAGGGGCGGAAACCGCGATTTAGTAATCGATTGCATAATCAGGGACTGGCTTATCGCCCTGACCCCGGTGATTCCGCATACAACGGAGGAATTATGGCATAATTATATCGAAGACAGTTTTGTAAGCATAGCCTGTATCGATGATAATCCTGTCTCGAATTACGAAAGAATGATACAGAAATACGGTATGTCCGCCGATTCATTTTATGGTGTCCTGGATTACATTGACCAGGTGATCTCTGATATAAAGGAAATTGCTGAAGTTGCTAAAATAAAGCCAAGGGAAATTACGATAATTACCGCTGACAGATCCGTAGTTAAGGCATGCCACGATTTCATCGAGGGAAAACTGGACGAAGAGGATAAAAAATTTGTACCGTTCATAGCAAAGCACAGGAGGGAAATAAGGTTCCAGGAATTCAGCGAATACGAAATGATAATGAAAAATAAGGCCTACATTGAGAGTATATTTGATTCAAGGGTAAACGTTTCCGAGGGCAGCGTATATGAGAAAAAGATAGCGATACCCGGGAGACCTGTAATCGTAATAGCGTGATAAATATTCTCAAATAAACTTAAATTATATCGTTGGGATTATCAGGTGCCTTAAAAGGCAGTGGTTTATATATGGCAGAAAATATGGACCCATTTGAAATTGCACTTGAGCAGCTTAACAAAGCAGCCAAGGTTATGAACTTGGACAAGACGGCTTTAGAATTGCTCAGCCAGCCGGAAAAGATATTGCAAGTCAGTATACCTGTAAAGATGGATAACGGGGAAACAAAAGTTTTCACCGGATTTAGGGTCAGGTACAACACGGCCAGGGGACCGGCAAAAGGCGGAATTAGGTTTTACCCGACTGAGACCCTTTCCACAATAAAGGCGCTTTCGGCCTGGATGACATGGAAAACCGCAATTGTAGACCTGCCGTTCGGAGGATCCAAGGGAGGGATCATCTGTGATCCTGAAAAACTCAGCAAAGCCGAGCTTGAAAGGCTCAGCAGGGGTTACATCAGGGCAATTGCAGATTTTATAGGTCCTGAAGTCGATGTGCCGGCGCCAGATGTGAACACTAACCCGCAGATAATGGCCTGGATGCTCGATGAATACGAAAACATCGTGAGGCACTCAGCACCAAATCTCATAACAGGAAAGCCCGTTGAAATCGGAGGATCCCTTGGAAGAAATGATTCCACCGCGAAGGGAGGAATGTACGTTCTACGTGAGGGAGCGAAGAGAATCGGCCTGGATCTTTCAAAGGCAACCGTTGCAGTGCAGGGCTTTGGAAATGCCGGCCAGTTCGCAGTAAAATTCATGACTGAAATGTTCCACGCAAAGGTAGTTGCCGTTTCAGATATAAGGGGCGGAATTTACAACGAGGATGGATTCAAATTTGAGGATCTTCTTGCCTACGCAAAGAAGGCCGGAACTGTTGCCGGGTATCCCGGGGCGAAGGCAATAACAAACGAGCAGCTTTTGGAGACAAACGTTGATGTTCTTATACCGGCTGCTATTGAAGAACAGATAACCGGGAAGAATGCCGCAAATGTCAAGGCTAAGATAGTTCTTGAGCTTGCAAACGGGCCTACAACACCTGATGCAGATGAAATACTCTACAAGAAAGGCGTTCTTGATCTCCCGGACTTCCTTTCAAACTCCGGCGGCGTTATCGTATCGTACTTTGAATGGGTGCAGAACAACTACGGGGAATACTGGACAGTCGACGAGGTATACGACAAGCTTGACCGCAAGCTCACGAAGGCAGCCCACGAAGTATTTGACGTAATGGATAAATTCAAAGTGAACCCGAGGACTGCGGCATACTCCATATCTGTAAAGAAAGTCGTTGACGCAATGAAGATAAGAGGATGGTTCTGAAACCATTCCCATTTCCAATTTTTTAAAGTAGTTTAATTCTGGTTTTGATATTCCTTTTCGCATTATTTATTGATTTTACAATAGTATAGCCATATCAGATCCGGCAAAAAGGCCTTAAGATCTTTTCCTTAATAAAATAACGGATCATTTTTCTGATAAATCCGTTATCCTGGCGTACCTGTTATTTAAAGGAGATCGAATATGCATGGATGATTGATACATCATATAGAAACTGCATTTGTATATAACTGTACAGATATTGGATTTTTAATAATATCCTGGTTCAGGAATCATGGGTAAAGAGAACCGGATACGCTGATAATGATCGGAAAAGCATTCCCGATCGCCATCATAAAAATTCCGCCGTTCCCGTTTGGATCAGGTTTCAAACCTGGCCTGCTTCGTTATCTTTGAACCGTTGAACATGGACAGGTTCTCGTCCTCGATAAGGTATTTTTTCATTGAACCCAGTTCCCTTGTAACAGATATGGAACGGGTCCTTCCGTATTTTCCCATATTTTTATCGTTTATTATTATCAGGCCGTAATCAGCGAGCTCCGTAAGAAGATCACTTATTCGCCTGGGGGTAAGGGGTGAAAAGCCAAGTTCAGAGCAGATGCTCCTGTAATTCTCATATATCTCCCCGGTTACCGTCGTATTCGGTTCAATTTCCTGGGTTACTATGGCACTCAGGAGCACGATCTTTGACTGCAGCGGAAGGGTATTGATTGCTTCGCGGAGAACGTTCATCTCATATTTTTCCCTTGCCTCGTACACCTCTTTTTCCGAGACCTTTTCCTTTCCATTCCTGATGGCTATTTCAATAGATATCCTTATAAGTTCCAGGGCTTTCCTGGCATCACCATGTTCCTGTGCGCCTATAGCGGCACAGAGATTGATAGCAGTTTCATCTATGATATTGAAATCGATGACCTTCTCAAGCCTGGATTTTATTATATCCTTTATTTCAGGTGCGTTATAGGGGGGAAATATGATGCTCTCCTGGTTGAGCCTGCTCTTGATCCTTGAATCTATGTTCTCCAGCAATGTTGTATCGTTTGTTATGCCTATAAGCGATGCCTTCACATCGTTTACGTCGCTTATGAGTTTCAGGAGCACGTAGAGGGAATCGCCACCGCTTTTCTTTATAAGCCTGTCCATTTCATCAAGCACTATGATCAAGAATTTTCCACTTGCGTTCAGCCGTTCAACTATCTCCCGGTATATCCTGTCAAGAGGCCACCCCAGTTCCGGTACCTTTTCCCCCTGAAGCTCGTTCGAAATGTAAACAAGAATTGAATAAGGAGAATCATATATTTCACAGTTTACATAGAGCACCTTCACTGAACTCGTTGCATCAGTAAGCATTTTTGTTACATACTTCGCAGTGGAGGTTTTTCCTGTTCCTGTCTTTCCATAGATGATTATGTTTGAAGGCCTCGAATTTCTCATTATGCTGCTGAGAATCGTTACCATTGATTCTATCTGCTTTTCCCTGTGCGGGAATTCATCGGGGATATAATTCTCCTCCAGCATCGAAAGATCGGCCTTGATAGTTTGGGTTCCAGAGAATTTTGAAAAGAGATTGACCATAGGTATTCATGATCAATGATCTACACTACTAAAATCTTTTGAATTTTAACCGTCAAAGCGATTTTTAGGGCTTCATAATATATCTGCCATCCAATTTAATGGTATTTAAATATTTCGGTTATACATAACCACGTTCATCATTATGAGTGCAGATCAGGAATAAATCATACGTTTCATCGCCCTGCTTTATAAGATAAATGGCATGACCTCATTTGTATACAATCCTTTTATAGTACCTATCAGATAAATTGATCCAGTTACAAACACGAAGTCGCTTTTTTCTTCGGCTTTCTTCAGGGCCTCGACAGGATCATTTACGACGGATGATTCAGAAAAGAGATGGCCGTAAAGACGGTTCAGTTCGCTCGGGTCCACCGCCCTTTCCTTTTCATCCGGCGTTGTGAATATGATCCTGTCTGATATCTGCCTCAAAACGTGAAGGTACGAATAGGCATCCTTGTCTGACAGCATGCCCATAACCAGGATCGGCTTTCTTGTGAATACACGCCTGAAGGATCTGACCATCTGGTTCGCTGCAGGCGGGTTATGGGAAGCATCGATAACGATTAGCGGGTTCCTGCTCAGTATTTCCAGCCTTCCAGGCCATATGGTCCTTGAAATGCCGTCTTCAATGCCCTTTCTGCTGAAATTTACTCCGGAATTCTCGACTGCAAGTATAGCCGTTGCAGCATTAAGCGCCTGATAATCCCCTATGGCCCTGGTGCTGAGATGGTATTCGTCATTATCCGTTACGAAGTCGAAAGCCGTACCGTTCTCGTCTGTGATCAAATTTTTTATTTTAGACCGATCCAGCCTTATCATATTCGAGTTCTTCAGCGTGGCTATTCGCTTGACCGCTGAAATAACTTCTGGTTTATCGTCCTGGAGTACCACAGGCCTTCCCTGCTTGATTATCCCGGCCTTTTCAGTTGCTATGGCCGACAGTGAACAGCCGAGTTTGTCGGCATGCTCGTATCCAACCTGTGTTATAACACTCACAAGGGGGTTTATTATATTTGTTGCATCAAGCCTGCCTCCGAGGCCAACCTCTATCGATCCGTATTCCGCCTTCATTTCTGAAAAGAACTTGAAGGCCATCATCGTGGTTACCTCAAAGAATGTGGGATTCCGGTTTTCCTTTGCCAGTGATTCAATGGTCCCTTTGAGGTTCTCTACAAACGAATCCATGTATTCGTCCGGTATCTGCCTCTCATCAAGTATTATCCTCTCATTGAACCTGACAAGGTGGGGAGAGGTGTACAGCCCCGTGCTGCCATAGGATCGCATTATGTTAAATATGAACGCTGAAACCGAGCCTTTTCCATTCGATCCGGTCACATGAAAGCTTTTAAAATCGTTCTCCGGATGATTCATCTCATCGGCAAATCTTCTCATTATTGAGAGATCGTATTTGATTCCTTCACGCTTTAAATCATACAGGTACTGAAGATTTGAAAACACAAGGATTGAATATCTAAGTAATATATTACGTTAATCAATGACCAGTGCATGTTTTCACTGTATCATATCCATTTTTCTTATTTCTGGAATTTCGCTTCAAGGATATATGATCTATTCCAAATTTCCGGGCATAAAGCAGGATGAAAAATAATGCAAAACTGCCTTTGCTATTATAAGTACTGTAAACGATCATAAGGGCAGTTCCTATATCCTGGCATACATGATGCTTTGCCGTTTTACTGGCCTGTCCTTATTTTGGGCTTATTTTTCATGTACCAGCGGCCCTAGGCAGGCCATGATTCAGGATTACGCCGCAATTAAGAAATAAATAATAAGCTTGAAATTTAGCCTTAGTTGAAAATTTTCTTTATCTGCAACCTGAAATGAATTCGTTAACAGCTTCTTTTAAGCTAAATCCGTAATAACGTAAAATAAGTGTTTATGATAACTAACTTTTATATAATCAGGGTATATCGTGATTCAAAGGATTTAATCAATCGGTGGCTATAATGAAGACACAGGCATTGTATCTTGAAGATTCATATTTGAAGGAAAGCGATGGAAAAGTTATATTTTCTGAATTTACCGATATGACAGTTGATCGATCCGTATTTTACCCTACAACCCATGGGCAGCCAAATGACACGGGGAAGATAATAATCGATGGAAAGGAATACGGCATTGTTGATGTCATATATGACGGTGAATATATACACCTTATATCACTTGACACATACCCGCAGGGTATTGCCGGCAAAACCATACATCAGGTGATCAACTGGGATACACGTTATGTCCATATGAGGTTCAGGAGCGCTTTGAAGGTGATATCGGGAATAGCATACAAAAAATTCGGGGTCCCGTCGAGAATAAATGAGACCTATGATGACAGGGCATGGATAGATGTGGAAAAAGATGATATGAATGACGATGAAGTCAGGGAATTAATGGAAGAGGCAAACTCGATAGTAAAAAATAACATTGAAATAAAGACAAAATATGTAACCCGCGAAGAATATAATGGCGATAAGGACCTTAAAATTCTGGGGGCCCATGAAGATTTTGATACGGATAAGATAAGGCTCGTTGGCATAGGTGATCTCCCGTATCAGCCGGATTATGGAACGCATGTTAAAAAAACCGGGGAAATTGGGGAGATAAAGTATAAAACAAGTAAAATTAAAGGAAAGATCAGTAACAGGATAACCATCAATTTCTGACCGTATCGTTCTTAACAGAATCCGGTCTGATCAAATACCCGGTACATTGCATGATTCCTCCAGTATCTTGCTCGGGCCAGAATATTTGCCTCCTTCTTTATTCCGATATTTAAGGAATCTTATATATGCCTAATGATCTATGGCTGGAATTAACACTCGTTAATATCGATACCCTCACGATCTATAATGGATGGAAATGACGTCATCTCATTGCTAGGACACTGGAAGTTCATGATTCGCCAACAGTTCCTTCTTCAAAGATGCAATCACGACGGAATTACTTCTGGCCGGGCATATGTTTACCTTTCGGAATATAAAATTTACAGGCAATTTTAGCCGTATTCATTATTTCATCATTAAATCCTGATCTTTTTATTAATAGGAAATAGAACGCCGGATATATCCGAAACGGTACCACTTAAATATGCTCCTGTTACGCATTCTGCAGATTGCTGGGATTTAGAAAGTGCGCCGTTGTAAAATCCAGAGGTTATATCATTAGTTAATGATTTTAATGTTTAATTTGCACTTATCATCCATCGTTTTTATTTTTCGGAATCCAGGTATATCCCGTTAACTCATAATTTGATGATCCGTGCATTAATTATCGCATCAATGAAAAATAGCAGAAAATTCGCAGATCCAGGCTGGATTATTATTTTGTTTTTATGCTTTCTTCTACTTTTTTCTTTATCTCGTCCGTAAAGTCATATATCCCGTGGGCGTACCTGAAGTGCATTTTTACAGGTGGTACAATATCTTCCTTCTTTTCCTCCTCTATTTCGTATGAACAGTCAAAGCCGTAATCCTTGCATCTGAAATAATATACCATAAGCCCAGATAGTTATTTCCAATAAATACATTTGTTACATCCCTAGCATTCAAATTTTATATTTTTTCAATACTGGGAAAGGCCGTCACTTTGAATTAACCTGTATCAGAACAAAAACATGCCAAAATACGATGCTTTGGTATAAAAAATTCAAGTGAAATAAGAACGCTAAATGTGTGAATCCCTAAATTCCTCCAGAGGTATAGTCCTGGTATGTATCCATATGCGGCCTTCCATTGATATCTATTTTAACGTTGAACGGACCGGTATCGCCCGGGGAAAGGACATGGTGACAGTGATCGCATTCCAGGTACATATTGTCCTTTACATGGAATGTCATGCCTCCGCATTCAGGGCAGGTGCTTCTTATCCAGAGGGCATCTGGGGGCAGCAAAGGAACTTGGACTGCCTGCTGATGCCTTGGTGTACCTTCCTTTTTTTCCTGGCCCGCAGTTTTGACTTCAAGGTTTTTCCTCCTTTCCTCGCTTTCAGTGAACATATAGAATAAGCCTAAAGTCGCCCATATGAAAAGAAAGGCAAGGAATAAGAGCGAAAGCACCTGTATCTTCGATAGCACAAAACCATAGAAACTGGTCATGTTAAGTATAAACGTCGAAAGAAGCGCCCTGAAAAAGCCGAACTTGATGTATATTATGTTTAAGATGACCATGGAAATATATATAGAGATAACATAATAAATGTTCTGGCCAATGTATGCATATAAAATTGATACGGCAGTAGCACCAATTATTGAAAACGCTGCAACAAGATTTGAAGGTATAACGTCTGATTGAAGAAGACTTTTCAAGACTGGCTTTTTTGAAACGGCACTGTAAAGAAGAATGAGTACCGTTAATGGTAGCAGCTGAAAGAGCACTGTCTCAAAAAGAACAGAAACTACATAATAAAAATCCTGCGCAGGAAACGGGTAACCATCAACTGCTGATACTCCAAATGAAGGATAGATGCTGGTCATTAAAAGGGACAGCATCAGCTGTACAAATATGAATATAGCAAGATACCTGAAGTATTTAGGCTGGAATTTAGGCCTGAATGAAAGGGAAATATTTTCCTTAACCGGAATGAGTGAAAAGATTGATATGAATATGAAAATAATTGAAACGGCAAATACTGAAATTATAAAGGATGTATTGGGCACGAATGAGAAGAATATATATGATGATGTTGGTATTCCCCTGATAAAAGTTATGTATTTTTCCATGCTGAAACTGTAAAATAAAGTAACGACCAGTGAAAAAACTACTGCGAATATGCCAAACGCAATTCCGGGAATATCCTTTCTGTCGACCATCGCGAACCACTTACGGGACTTTTATGGAATCTATCTTACTTGCAGTAATAGATTCCGGACATACGTACATTTTTAATCTGGTAATAGTTTTTTTCATGTCGTCTTGAATTTTTATTATGCATGGCAGTATCGCATTGCCAGAAATTAATAAAAAAATAACCGGCCAGTATGAAAAATTTCTGTGAAAGGTTTTCAGCATTTTTCCTTATACTTCTAATATTGTAATGCGCGGCTTCATGCCGGTGCAGTGCATCACGGCAAAAAAAATAACTGGGAACGTACCGAAATCAAAAAGATATCTGTGCATTCTATGGGATTCGGATAAAACCCGGATTACTGTTCTTCATTTTTCCCATCATAAGAATCTTTTTATCTTCTTAAATTAATGAACCATGTGCAAGATAAAGCCGTTTCCCCCATAATTGCAACAATACTGCTCATTGCGATTACAGTAACACTTGCGGCAAGCTTTTATTCCCTGGCCGTTCCTTACTTTTCGCAGGCACAGCAATTCACTCCGGAAGCCACGCTTGTTATGCACAATTCCACAGTCTACTCGCACGGAATTGCATCTTCCAGGTACACCATCTATATCTCGAATATGCCGCAGAAGATTTCCGCCTCTGAAGTTATCATATCAATACGGACCGGAAATTACAGTGAGATAGATATAAATATGATGTCGATTCAAAACAGGTCTTCCGAGAATGTTTCCGGCACAAATATAACGTTGCAGGCCTATCCTGATACCGGATACATGCAGTCAGGAGAGTTTATAGAGCTGGAGGAAAACGGCAGCCTGGATCTTGAATCCCTTGTTTTTGTTGACAGTTATACATCCGGAACTATTGCATCGGTAGATCTGTGAGAAATCACCGCAAATTTTAAGCCTGGAAGTGCAGTTAAACGTAACTGCATGAAAACGGTATGTGTTAACTGCGGATATGAAAGGAAAGGCGATGAAATCAGATGCCCGGAATGCGGCCATCTGTTCGAAATGAGGCCCGACTTCAAATACAGGGATAAAGTGTACGATAATTTTCCGTATGTGAAGGATTGGATTGATCTTGGCGAGAATACTACGCCGGTTATAAAGCTGGATAATTTTTCCATGAAACTTGATTACATGCTTCCAACCTTCTCGTATAAGGACAGGGGGAGCAGGAATATGCTTTCGTATATGAAGGGAATCGCAAAAAAATACGGAATAAGGGAAATATGCGAGGATTCCTCCGGCAATGCAGGCGCGTCCATAGCAGCGTATGGAAGGGCCGCAGGCTTTGATGTTAGCGTATACGTTCCGGAAACGGTTTCCGGAAAGAAGATGGAACAGATAGAAAGTTACGGCGCAAAAGTCCTGAAAATTCCAGGAAACAGGGAGGCAGTCCAGAAGGCTGCAGAAAACAGCGGAAAATTTTATGCAAGCCACGTATTCCGGCCGGAATTCAGGGATGGCATAAGGACGCTTGCGTATGAAATATACAGGCAGTTCCCGAAAATGCCTGAAAACATATATGTGCCTGTATCCGCCGGCACATTGCTGTCCGGCCTTTATTCCGGGATGAGGCACCTCTATGATTCCGGCGAAATAAGCAGCATGCCCTCAATGGTTGCTGTCCAGGCCAGGGCCATATCACCGCTATGTTCCGCTGTCAATGGAGAAAAGTACGATCCTGAAAATAACGATACTACGATCGCCGATGCACTTGTCTCGAAAAAACCGGACCTGCTTGACCGCATGATCCAGATCATCAGGGATGGCGGAAAATGCATTTCTGTATCTGATGATGAAATAATAAGTGCAAGAAGGGATCTGTCGCTCATGGGGGTGTTCTGCGAGTACAGCTCTGCAACTGTTTATGCTGCATATAAAAAGAAGA
The DNA here is from genome assembly GCA_031961165.1 of Thermoplasmataceae archaeon. Classification (GTDB taxonomy): domain Archaea; phylum Thermoplasmatota; class Thermoplasmata; order Thermoplasmatales; family Thermoplasmataceae; genus JAVRLS01. Next base: position 7,938 of record JAVRLU010000001.1, on the reverse strand, counting down.
AATTTGAAAACAGCCTTCTTGTGATAACGGGAAACGGGCTGAAAAATTAATTTTGATTCTGCGGTACAGGATCCTTTTTATTTTTTTCCATTTTTTTCTGTTTCTTCCGTTCTATCTCTTTCTGCTTCTCCCCCTTCATATATATCAGATGGGCGACGTATTCACCTTCATCGGTCAGGATGATCTTCTCTCCCAGCCTTTCCTTATCAAGGATGGCGAAGCCGTAATCTTCCAGATTCTTCAGGATCGCTTCAGCGTCCTTAAGCCCGCTCTCGTTCTTTATTCTGGCCAGGGGGATCTTTCCACCGTGTGATTTTATGAATAGAAGCAATGAAACTTCCTCGGCTGTCATACCGTAATTGTTCTCTAGCTTTCCTTTTATCTTAGGTCTGCTGAATGGCGAACCCTTGACGAGAATTTTTGATTCCGCCATGATTATCGATTCTCTATATTCCTAATATGGATAAAATACTAACGTTTCAAGGATCACTGAACGCATTTATAAATGAGAATCATTGCAACGATATTTGAAAACATCTATTCCTTCCTGGTCTCGAATATGATATGATTTATTAAATCATCAATCAGCGGAATCCCAGTTGCCTGGGCAGCGGGTGATCCAGGAAGGCAGAAAACGGGTTTCCTGAATACTATGAACAGGTCCGCGTCCGATATGTATGAGAAGTATCCGGCCTGTTCCTCGCTTTTTTTCCGGAACAGCTCCCCGAATCCTTTTACCTCCTTTTCAGAAACACGCCTTATTGAATATGGTGTGGCATCATAACGGCTTATGCCGGTTCCCCCGTTAAAAATGAAGAAATCAAACGCACTGAATTCACAGAAAAGCGACGCATATATTTCTGCTGGATCATCTTTCACAACCGATCTGCTTACACTGTATCCCTTCTTCCTGTAATGTTCCTCAAGTATCCTGCCGGAATCGTCATTTTCGATAGTTCTTGTTGTAGATACAGTAATTATCTTGACTTTAAGCACATAATCCGTTTCGCCATGGTGTTCATGCGGCATGCTGAAAGGAATACCGTATCTCTTATATTTTTTGTCCTGCCGGTTCAGCTTATCGATACGACCGGGAATCTATATTTAGATAGATCGAATAATGAATGAGGTGCACTGAATGATAAACATAACGGATAAAGGCATATCGTCAAGGACTGCAACTGCAACGGGAAGAATATACCTGAAAAAGAACACGATAGATGCAATAATACAGAAAAGGGTAAAGAAAGGTGATGTCATCGAGGCGACCAGGGTTGCCGCTACAATGGCAACGAAAAACACCCCGCTGATAATTCCTTACTGCCATAATATACCAGTGGAAGGTATCGACGTCTCTGTAGATGTCAAGGATGAATACGTACAGGTATCATGCACAACATCGACTACATACAAAACCGGTATAGAGATGGAGGCCATCACCTGCGTATCCGCCGGGCTCCTGAACATATGGGACATGGTGAAATATCTTGAAAAAGATGAGACAGGAAACTATCCGGAAACACGCATTACGGATATAGAAGTTGTAAGGAAAGTTAAAACCCCGCCGTGAAAAATTTTAACTTTCGGTTTTAACTATTGCAATTCCGCTCCTGGTTCTTGATATCAATATCCCGGAAAACATTACAACGACTCCGATTATAGATATATCGTCCGGCATCGATCTGGAAATGAAAGCGGAGAGTATCATTGTAAATATGGGCACGGAAAAGGCCAGCACGGTTACCCTGTTGACCTGGCTTATCCTGATCATGTAGTTCCACAGCAGGAACTGGATGGATCCGCCAAGAGTTGCAAGCCATATGAGATCGATGGCAAACGATGTATTTATGACAAGCCTGAAATCAAAAACTGAAAGGATAAGCATGATCGCAGCGCCTATCATGAACTGTGATCCGTTTATGCTTACCGGATCCTCTTCCTTCAGTTTTCTATAGAAAACAGTGAACATCCCCCAGAAAAACGCGTTAACAATGGTAAGGATCATCCCTATCACGGTGAAGCCGTGTATAAGGGGGAATCCGTATATCATTATGCCGATGAATCCTATTATTATGCCTATCAGTTCGGCATGCGAGGGTTTTTCCTTTACGAGAACAAACGCTATCGGCAGCGAAAACAGTGGCATGGAATAACTCAAGACCGCAGATTCAGCGGGAGAAACATATAAAAGCCCGAATGCCCAGAAAATAGTGCTGGTCATCGTCATGAGGGAAAGATAAAATATATTCCGGTTGAATGTGAATTTCCTTGATATTCCTAAAAGTATCGAACCGGCAATGAGGTACCTCAGGCCCATGAAAACGAAGGGTGATGCATAAAAAACACCGTTTTTTGCGAAGTAATAGGTGAAACTGGTAAATATTACGTAAGGAATCAGGTACTTTGCCTCTTTCATTTTCACAGGTTATTGCGAATCCCCTTATTAATCTGTCATGATTCATCCGATGGACAGCGTATGCACTTTACAGTTTATAGTTATTATAAAAAACACGGATTTTTAATATTTTGAGACGTACCAATGCAAAAAAATTTATTTATATGACGATTACAACTCTAGGTGCATACATCTTGGAGAAAATAAAAGAAGACATTATTATACTTGGAGGTGGCATGGCGGGGTTGAGAGCCGCTGTGGCAGCCGCCGAATACAACAAGAGCCTGTCCGTTGGTGTGGTCTCCAAGCTTTACCCGCTCAGATCACATTCAGTATCTGCTGAAGGGGGAACAAGTGCAGTTCTGAATCCAAAGGACAGCTTTGATCTGCACTCTTTTGATACAATAAAAGGATCGGATTACCTTGCGGATCAGGATGCAGTGGAAGAATTTGTGAGACTGGTGCCTGAGCAGATATATACTACGGATCACTGGGGATGCCCGTGGAGCAGGGACGCCGACGGAAAGATCATGCAGAGGGATTTCGGTGCGCTCAGTTTTCCCAGGGCTACGTTCGCCGCAGACAAAACGGGATTCCATGTTATGCAGACGCTGTTCAGCCGTGCCCTTAGATACACGAATATCCACTTCTATAACGAATTTTTCGCAACCGCAATGTTCATCGACGATAACAGAATGAATTCCCTGACAACGATAAACCTGAGGACCGGGGACTTCACAGTATTCCAGTCCAAGTCCATAGTATTTGCAGCAGGAGGCGCCGGAAGGCTGTTCCAGTTCAGTACTTATGCCCATTCAGTTTCCGGCGATGGAGATGCCATAGCGTATCGTGCCGGGATACCGCTGAAGGATATGGAATTCATACAGTTCCATCCTACAGGCCTTGTTCCGTCAGGCATACTTATCACGGAGGGTGCACGTGCAGACGGTGGCTACCTGCTGAACGGAAATAAGGAGAGGTTCATGCAGGCTTACGCCCCGCATAAGCTCGAAACCGCCTCAAGGGATGTTGTTTCAAGGGCCATAATGTGGGAAATCCAGGCGGGAAGAGGAGCTAAGGGGCAGTACGGTGACATGGAATATGTTTACCTCGATCTCAGGCACATAGCAGACAAGCTTGACGAAAGGCTTCCAATGATAACTGAAATAGCCCAGAAATTTAACGGCATTGATGCGCATACGGAACTCATACCCGTCCATCCGGCAACCCATTACACCATGGGAGGGATAGATTCCAATGTGAAGACGACAACATCGGTGCCTGGAATATTTGCAGCCGGGGAAAACTCCTGCGTAAGCATCCACGGGGCCAACAGGCTCGGGTCAAATTCAACAAACGAATGCCTGGCACTCGGCAATGTTGCCGGGATCGCAGCAGCCAAATATGCAATGGAACACGATATACCGGAACTGAATACAAAGGAAGCCGAAGGTGAGGAGAAGAGGATATGGGACGATCTTCTAAGGAGAGACGGCGGCGAAAACGTGGCAAAGATAAGGGAGGACCTCAGGGTGAGCATGGACAAGAACGTTGGTGTGTTCAGGAAGCCGGATGAACTCCAGGCTGAACTGAAGATAATCAAGACCCTGAAGGATCGCTTCAAGAACATATCCATTCAGGACAAGTCGAAGGTATTCAACATGGAGCTTGAATGGGCATTTGAGGTCGATTACATGCTTGATCTTGCAGAGATAATAACGCTCGGGGCACTCCAGAGGACTGAAAGCAGGGGGGCGCATTACAGGGTGGATTTTCCCGACAGGGATGACAAAAACTTTTTAAAACATACAATAGCTACATATACCAGGGACGGGCCGAAGATAAGTTACAAACCGGTCGTTATTACGAAGTGGCAGCCGACCGTGAGGTCCTACTGAGGTGTTCATATGGCGGATGAATATGAGTTTGAAATTAAAAGGAAGGACGATAACGGCAATGTTTCGTATCAGACCTACAAGGTGCCGAAGAGTGAAGTTTCAACCGTTCTTGAGGGGCTCATCTGGATCAAGGAGAATCTTGACGAAACGCTTTCCTTCAGGTACTCCTGCAGGATGGAAATATGCGGAAGCTGCGGAATGACCATAAATGGAAAGCCAAGGATGGCATGCTCAACAATGATGAAATCCATGAAGACGGATCATTTTAAGATCGAGCCTCTTCAGCACTATAAGGTTATAAAGGATCTTGTTGTCGACATGGACCCGTTTTTCGAGAAGTACAAGGATGTCAAGCCCTACATAATAAGAAACGATGATGGCGTATACGACAAGGAAATTCCACAGACACCTGAGCAGTTCAATGAATACGCTGATTTTGCAATGTGCATAAAATGCGGGGTATGCATGGCGGCATGCCCGGTGGTCGGATCCGATCCGGATTACCTTGGTCCGGCTCCACTTACGGCTGCATGGCGCTACATTGCCGATAACAGGGACCAGGGTACAAGGGCAAGGATCGAGGTGATTGACGGCGATGACGGATGCTCAAGATGCCATTTTGCAGGTGAATGCACGGAGGCCTGCCCTAAGGGTGTTGATCCTTCGTTTGCCATACAGAAGCTCAGGAAGACAGCCCTTAAGGTTGAAATGTCGTTTATTTTCGGGAGGAAATAGGTATGGTAGAAGCCAATAAGGAGATAAGGGAAGGGGTCTGGTCATGGGCCAGATTCTACAGGAAAGGCGTTAACTATTTCGCATTTGCAATGCACAGGTTTTCCGGACTTGTTATACTGTTTTACCTGTATCTGCATTATTCAGTACTATCGACACTGCTCACGACAAAGGTGGAATTCAATTCGCTTGTAAGCCAGATAACCACAGGTCCATACGACAGTTTTCTTGTTCTGGACTTTCTTCTTGCGCTCGTGATATTTTACCATGGAGCGAATGGCGTGAGGCTTGCACTGAATGAGTTCGGAATCAGCCTCAACCACAACAAGGGCCTGTTCTATACGTTCGAGATAATAGCCATGATACTGCTGGGTCTGTTTGACTATTTCGCTGTATCGCTTGTGGTGAAGTGGTAAAAATGGTTGAAAATCAGGTTAGAATGAGATACGGTGCCGTAAACAGGTTTATTCAGGCGGTTTCAGGTTTGTTCCTGGTATTCTTCCTTGGAGTGCACCTTTATGTTGCGCACATAGACTTCGGGCATCCAGTTGCATTCTTCACATCTGTGATAGAGCAGCTGCATAACCCGTGGTGGCTGGCTTTCATGATAATATTCGTGTGGATTATAACATACCACGGGCTCAACGGCCTGACACACATAATTGAGGATACAAGCCTGAAGTCATCCACAAAACGTGTACTTGGGATACTTCTTATGGTTCTCTATGTGGCAACATGCATATACGGGACTGCACTCGCAATTGTTGTGAGCCGTATACCTGTCTGAACTATAGAATTTTAATTTTATATTTTTAATTATAATTTTCCTATCTGGATAAATAAAGATATGCGGATGTTATTATAAGAACTGCAGCTATGACGTAATCCATGTACCTCGGCGGAATATTTTTGACTGCCCTCAGGAAACCCTTCATTGAGAAGAAGACAACAAAAACTAGCGAGAACGTGCTCACTGCGGCGAAGACGAGTATAATTGCCGATATCTGCAATGCTGGAAGGCCGATCGCTAATATCAAAAGTGGCATAAATGCAAGATCGGGAAACACGCTCACGCTCAGCAGTGTGGTGTTTGAAGCGCTTTTACCCGAATTTTCTGCATTTTTTTCCGATATCCCGTTAATTATGAAGTAACAGGCAATGGCCAGGAGGAGTATTTCGGCACCGTATCTGAAATAAAGAACATATTCCCTTGCAATGCCCATGCTGATTGAGAATGCAACAAGTGCAACGGCGATAGATGATGACGCATGCAGGAGACCGATCGCAGCAGCAGTAAAATATGTCCGCCGTCCTGTGTAATTCGATCTTGATGATACCGCAAGGAGAGGAATCCAGTGATCGGGCGCAAACATGTGCGTGAAAGCGATCACGGAGGCTATGCCGATTATGAAGAAAAAAATATCTGGAACTCCCATTTCGGTGGCATATTTCCCTGCAGATAATAAACATTCTTTATTCCTATTGAATTTTTGCGAAAGGACCTGCACTGTTATATATTATTTTTGATTACGGATCCTGTTAGGATGAGCAGGCTAAACCTTTACATAACGATCATGGCAATTTACTTGCTTTTCTTCGTCGTTGCTGATATTATAATACCAATTTTTCTCCCGAAATTTTCCGGTGATCTCTATTTCATGCCATTTTTCTTTTTCTTCCCTTTCTTCTTCTATGGCCGTCGATCAAATAGGTCTTCCGTAAATAGATCGAATCCGGAACCTGACGATTCCAGGAATGATGATGCTACTCAGTATAATTATGAGGATTATGATGAATACGGAATAATGAAAAGAAAGATCAGCACAAGGATATTTTACCTGATCGGGATAGCGTTAATAGCAATTGCAATATTAATTCTTATCCTGAAATTCCCATCTTTATAGTTCCTTGGATACTGCCAGCATAAAGACCGCAGCTGTTGTGCAATTCGCATTATTTGTGGAATTGACAGGCAGGATATGGCATGATTAATGATGGCATGAAATGTATAATCTTACCGTGATGCCGTATTTCACGATGTTTTAAGTACTTTTTAGCAATGAAAGCGATCTTACGGTCACGCTTAAGAAAGGCAGCATGACCTTCTGGGGCCTTGTATTTTATGCTATCATGGTTATTTCCCCTGCCGGCCCGTTTGCATTCACCGGCGCATCTGCAATGGATTATGCCGGCAAAACCGCGCCGCTCACATTCCTCATAGGCGGAATAACGCTATTCCTTGCGGTTATAGCCGTATACATCTACACTGAGAAGGTGAGCAATGCAGGCGGCTACTACAAATTCATCGAAGTTACGATAAATAACAAGTATCTCAGCAAAAGCGTGGGATTCTACTATCTCTTCGTCGTTCTGAGCAGCATAATAGGATCAAGCATCCTCCTTGGCTGGTTCACATGGATCGGCCTTGAAACGATGATAGGATATTCCCTTCCGTTCGGATATGTCATTCTTATATCCTTCATAACTCCAGTAATTTATCTAATCGTTGGAATATTATCGCTTAACTACAGCCAGAAAATTGCAATAACCGTTGGACTGATTGATCTTGCCTTCTATCTGGCGCTTTCCATTGCAATACTTGTTAAATCACCGTTCAACGGCATACAGTATTTCAACATATTGAACTCCACAGGGGGATTGCATGGCTTCTTCCTCGGCATGATAGTCGGAGGCTTCGTGGCATTCTCGGGCTACGGTTCCATCGTCGTGCTTGCTGAGGAAACAAAGATGCCGGAAAAGACGATAAAGAAAGCCATAGTAACGTCGCTTCTTATCATGATTGCTTACGATACCTTCGTTATATACGCAAATGTTGCAGGGGCCGGCCCGAACCTGCCGGCGGCCCTCAAGTTTTTTGCCCCCGGATTATTCGTAACGAAGAGCTATTATGGC